>CAZCQT010000073.1:0-7756 GCA_964500905.1 uncultured Moorellales bacterium | reverse complement strand
TACTCAGTTTTTGATCCGATGTTACCACTTACAACTACAAGCTGTTTTACCAAAGATTCAGGTTGATCAGCTGTTGCTGCAATTCTAACTTCGATCACATCATCAACTACTGCGATAAATTCAGCTGTTGTTGCAGTTATTTTTGTCCAGTCGCCTGTCTTGTTGAGGCGATATTCCATGGTATTATCAACGGAAGTAAGCTGAACCTTGTCTTTGGTAACGTCTCCTGCTGTGCTATTAAGTGCTGCAGAGGGAGCAATCGCCTTGCCAATAGTTTTTCTTGTTACAGTTAGTTTCCTGGGATTTGTCGTATCAGCCACTACTGTTATAACAAGGGTATCACCAATCTTTGCATCAAACGCATCGTTGTTTGAGATAGTAACAGGTTCAGTTACACCCTTCTTGTAGTGCTTAACTGTAACTGCTGCACTAACACCCTTAAGTTTTGCTTTACCAACTGTAGAAGATGTATCAAAACCTACTGCTCCAAGAACATCGTTGTTTTTAGCATCGTTAACTAATTTAACTGTTGCTGCGTCAGCTTTGTTATCTGCACTAGTGTCCAGAGTAACAGTTCCAGCAATTGCACCTTTTACAGTTACAGTTTTCTGGAATGTTGCGGTACCAGTTACTGTTAAATCAGCACCCATTGTAACGTTCTTGAATGTTGCTGTACCAGCTACAGATACATTACCTCTTAAGTTAGAGTTGAAGTTTGCAGTTGCATTTGCTTTAACTTCAGTAGTACCAGTAACATCAAAGTGTGTTGCATTTAATGTTACAGTGTTAGTACCATTACCTACTACCAAGTTACCTTTAACGGTAACGTTAGATGCTGTTAAGGATTTGCCATTAACAGTACTTAAGATTGTCAAGTTGCCGCTAACAGTTAAGCCATCAAATGCAGAGTAGTTATCGTTAGCATCTAGTGCTAAGTTACCGTCAACTGCAGTAATTTTGTACATCTTGTTGGTGGAAGTTACATCAAATGCAACTTTGTCGCCAATAGCGATTGCACCGTTAGTAAAGAATTCTTGTGCACTACCAATGATGTCCATTTCTTTTCCGTCAATTATCACATAGGTGAATCCTGGGTCAATATAAGTAAACAGACCGAAACCCTGCATATAAAAACCCGCTGTAAGCCCCGTAAATCAAAAGGTTCAGCGGTTCCTTAATACCCTATATGCGTCCCTTTTATATGATGAGTGCCATCATCCATACTAATAGGTTTTACTAGCCTATTATTCATAAAGGTTTCCTTTGAATCTTGCAATTAATCCTAAAGTTTAATACCTATTTCCCTCATAAATTGTAGCAAATCAATATATTCAATTCCAAATTCCCTGCAGATGTTAGGGATCTTTACTCTTCTCTTAATCTCAGCATCATACGTTTCTAAGGTTACTATGGTCTCGCCAAGAGCTAGTCCATATGCACATAACCACAAATCTGCGGATGAAGCAAATTCCATCTTCGCTGATGGCAGGTACTGCTCATTGTCATTTACCGAATTTATTATTGTTCTGTATGACTCTATCACTTCCGGTGTAGGCATCCCTAGGACTGTAAAATTACTACATTCTCTTTCATACCATTCAAGTAGTAAGTCCTGGCCTTTTCGTATCTCTTTTTGAATCTCTTCAATTATTACCATTCTACTTGATGCTTTTTCAACTAGCTGCTTCCAAAAGCTCGGGGCAAGATCAAATGGATACAGTTGTCTATGAGCAGTCATAAACACGTTTGCGTCAATTAAGTATTTATCCCTCATAGCCAAACATTTCCTCTTTAAAATAATCATACAGTTTGGCAGATCCGCCCAGCAAATCAAACGCATAAGTGTAGCTAATATCGCCGGACTCCGCTCCCTGTATTACAGCTCCTAAAAAGCTATCTCCAAGACGAGACTTATTGGTGCGGTAATAGTCACCACCAGATTCCCCCATACCCCTATCTTTTAACGCTTTTTCAGTTTGCTGTTTTACCACACTGACCACATGTTGGGGAACTTTACCCAGACCCCTAAGCTTAATAGCTAATGCCAACTTACTAACATGAAACAACTTGCTCAGTTTTTCTATTTGTTCTAATTCCGGCTTACCATTATCCCATTGTTCCAGAATATGAGGTGTGGGCATTAAAAACTCTGCTGTTATCTTATTAATATTTGTTTCATCGCTGTCCTCGCCAATAAAGATATCATCTTCTTGCAATAAGAAATGAATATATTCGTGGACCAAAGTAAAGATTTTTCCTGCTTTACTGTCCCCGCTATTTATGAATATGAGTGGTGCAATATCGTCATATAATAGAAAACCTCTAAATTCTTTTACACTTAGCCGCCGGCGATTATCAGAACCCACAACTCCGCTTTGCATAACTATAATCCCTTTGTCTTCAAGCTTCTGCCTCAAGTATTTAAAAGCGAAGTCTTTATCCCTCAGTTCCTTATACCAAAATTCATCTAAGTCTATATTTCTTTTAGCAAGGTGTACATTATCCTTACTCAAATTGCTAAAATCACCATGGAGTAGTTTTTCCCAACCTTTTGCTCGGCGGTGTTCACTTAGCCAATTCTTTTTCCTAGCCATAATATATAAAGTGTCATGAAGATCTTTGCTGATTTCCGGTATTTTGTTTCCAATAGTTCTAAATTCAGATGCAATTAAATTCGTTATCGGAGGCTTCTTTAAAAACATATAGCCCAGGGGCACTCCTAAAAAATTAGCCAGATTTTCTAACTGCCTAAAAGTAGGATTGTTTTCTCCAGAAATCCAAGCCTCAATCTTTTTGAATCTGTTTTGTATCTCACCAAAATCTTTTTGGGACTCTTCGATTGCCCATAAATAAATATCTCTGCTAACTTCCACCCTGTTGCTTGTAGCCATATGCTCGCCTCCTTTCCAGTAATAAAATCGGTAGCCCAATTTATTCATACTTATGTTTTAAATCCTTGTAGTTTACAATTATACCATGAAATTAGGTTTCCAGCGTAAAATATTTTCACTAATTCCTGAGCAACGTCTCTATCTCCTTCTTGAACCCATATCGCTGCAAGTACTCAATAAGAGCAGCCTCCATGATCTCCCTTTGGGTTACGTTTTTCTCCTTGCTAAATTCCCCGGCAAGTCTAGCGATCATATCGCTCATATAAATGGCTTTGGTCCTAACCAGGCCGGGAACAGCATACCGGGGGATCTTCCCATCCTCCTTGATGCCTGTTAATAGCTGATAAACCTGGTCTCGTTTTTCATAAAGAAAGCGGATAAAGGGTAAATACTCCCCAATATCATCTGGCAGATTTTCTCTGCTTAGTTCAGGCTCTGCCCCTTGTTCCGTTTCATCTATTTTCCCCACTGCCTTTAGATAATTGCTTTTATAGGCATTCCATTCATAGCCTTTATTCTTCATGTAATCTGCCATTTCCTTGTGATCCTTAAAACCAGCCTGTTTAGCAATAACCTTGGGGTCAGCGTTTTCTTCTTCAAAAGCAGTGATGATGCCGACCACCTTGGCAGGGGCGTAACTTTTTGGATCCCTGTCTAAATCCCTCACCCTATTCAGAGCCGGAATATATTGTTTTTGCCGGTCATCAAAGACAAAATACTTACGGCGCATATACTGGTCAAGGCTTCTGTAATTCTTATAACCCAGTTCGGTTGCTACTTCATCCCGGGTTTTAAACTTTAATAGCTCTAGCACTTTGTCCACTTTAGCGTTATATATAGGCTTAGCGTAATCACTCACCCTATCCCCTCCCTATAACAAATTTACCGCGTCGCTTAAGGTTTTCAGGTCCTGGTGCAAATACCTTGAAGTCACCACTAGGCTGGCATGACCTAATAGTTTTTGAATGCTTACTACTGAGGCTCCCCTTTCTAGAAGGTTGGTGCCAAAGGAATGCCTCAGAACATGGGAGCTTATTTGTTTTTCCCAGCCCAGCTCATGGACAGCCTGATGGATGCAGCGGTTTAGGTAACTGGCCGAGACTTTGCCGGTGGTTTGGTTAACAAAGAATTTTCCGGTTTCAACCTCAGTGTCCCTGATGTTTTTTAGATAGTTCAAAAGAATGGCATGCAATTTATCGTTTATAGGTACATCCCTATCTTTATTGCCTTTTCCCTCAATGATGTGAATCACCCTGTTCTCTAAATCCACATCGACAAGTTTTAGGTCCAGTATCTCCGAGACCCTACCTCCTGTGTAAAACATGGTTTGGGCTACAGTTCGCATCACCGGCTTATTGATAGCCCTTGCCAACTGTTCAAATTCCGCCTCCGTGATAAAGTCCCGTTCTTTTTGCTTGACCTTAACCGGCTCTAACAGGCTGGCCAGGTTTTTAGGGCAGATATCCTTTTTACAGCAGTAGTTATAGAAACTTCGCAGAATATAGATGGCTCTGCTGCGACTGGAAGTGGCATGGCCTTTTTCCTTTTTATCCAAAAGATAGTCCTCTATGTCCTCCAGGGTGATATCTTCCATGTACACCAGGCAGTTATGCTTAACGGTTAAAAAGTTATGGAAATAGGTCAGTTCCTTTTCGTAGCCGTTAATGGTGGCCTTTGAGCGATCAGCTATTTCCATACTGTTAATAAAACTCTCCAGCGCCCTGTTATAAAGCATTTGTTTCTCCCCCTTCCCAAGTGGTAGTAGCATATTAAAATGGCTTTGAGTCTTTATCAAGTCATATCCCACTTATAATTAGCTTTAGTTTTAGATGGGGAAATCAAGATACAAGGGGGTAAAAAAATTAGCCCTGAACTGTATTAGTTCAAGGCATACACCTACTTTTGAAAGACCATGATGGCGGCATCAAACCCTGCTGCCTTTAATCTTTCTACCTGTTGTTCTGCATTCCCTCTTATTGCATAGGAGCCTGCCAGCACCCGGTATAGAACCTGGTTGGATTGTTGCTCTTTTGGCTGCAGTGGGGTTGGTGGTTTTTCCAGATACTGAGTACCAAGGTGAGCCAAAATTGCTTTAGTCAGACTCCTTATGATTTCATCTTTTCGAGTATCGAATAACTGGTTGTCATCAAAGTTATCGATAAAACCAATTTCCACCAGCAGAGCTGGGGCTTTGGTTTCCCTAAGGACATGAAAGTTAGCTGCCTTAACACCCCTGTTTACAAACCCTACATCCACCAGTGCTGCTTGGATCTTTTCTGCTAAGTCCCTGGTTCTAGCCTGTGGGTTTAAGTAGATGTAGGTTTCCACTCCCTTAGCCTGCTCAGGTTTAAAGGCATTTCTATGCAGAGAGATAAAGTAGTCATAGGCTCCCCTATTTTCCAGATCACTTCTTTCCTTAAGGCTTACAGTTTGATCAGCATTTCTTGTCTCATCAACCACCACCCCGTTCCGCCCCAGTTCTTCAGCCACACCTTTGGCAATCACCAGGTTATCATCAGCTTCTTTCCTCCCTTTATATATGGCTCCCGGGTCAATTCCACCGTTAATGGCCAGGGTCTAACATAATAATTCCTGGCATAAAATCACCCCCTTAAAGATGCCCGTTTTCTACCTATCTTTTTCTTCTTTCCTTAGGTCCTTAAACACTGCCTTAAGCTGCTCAGGTATTGGCAGGCCAATTCTGGTGGCGTTTTCGGCTATGCTTAAACCTTCATTTGACAGATAAAAGAAAATCATGGCCGTCCTCATGGCGCTACCATTTTTGATAATGTGAAGATCTATGATGTGGCCAACACCTACTAAGGCAAAAATAAGCACCTTCTTAAAGATGCCTTTGGAACCAATGCTACTGGATAATTTTTTCTCGACAAAGGCTGCCATAAGTCCCGTGATGTAATCGATAACCACAAAGGCTACCAGTGCGTAAACCAAGCCATCAAAGCCACCAAGAAAATAACCGATAGAACCACCCAGGGCAGCAAAGATTAATTGCAAGGTATTTATTATATCTTTCATACAAATGTTCCCTCCCCCAAAAATAAAATAGACACCATCCTTTGGTGCCTTATCTGGTACTTTCTATTTTCATTTCCCCAAGGGATATCTTTAACTTCTGGGCCAGGGTAGGAATGCTATTGCCAAAGGTAATATTTAACCTAAAGCCACCTGCTTCATATATTTCCTCCACCTCTGTAATACGGGTATCAAAAGTGATGCCCCAGCCTTTGTTTTGCACCGTTACTAGATCCCCCACATCAAAATCCTTCCCATACTTAAAAGGACCAATGGGGAGCACCTGGGCCTCAAAGGAAATTATCCTTTGCTGTTCAGACAACTTGGCCTCACCCCTTGGTATCAGGTCAGCGCTGTTTTCAAGATCCCTGGCATCCACAAAGATGACATGTTTATCAAGACCTGCAGCGGTGCTACCCGTCATAACTATTTCCCGTTCCGCCCCTTCCCCTTGGCCGGCCACAAGAGCATAGTTACCATAACCAATTAGACTCTCCGTATAACCTTGGGATTTTACATTCTCAAACTGAGGCGAAAAGATAACTGGCGGGTTAATCTCTTGCCCTGCGGAAAAATCCCTTCCATTATATATATCGAATATCCATTTCCCTGAACTAAGGTCCGGGTAGATCCGCCAGCCTAGGTTTGTGAGCCTGCTGATTTTCTCCAACTCTTCCCCCAGGTTCTTATACCTACTTTGCCATTTGATGATCTGACCCCTGTTTAGATTTGGCGCAACAGCAAGAGTTGGAAACTCCATCCCCGGAATATCAAGGCAGTTTCTTTGCACTAAAT
Organism: uncultured Moorellales bacterium; assembly: GCA_964500905.1. GTDB lineage: Bacteria > Bacillota > DULZ01 > DULZ01 > DULZ01 > JBBAFB01. Next base: position 1,037 of record CAZCQT010000073.1, on the reverse strand, counting down.
GCTTCATCACAGCCTCAGCACTGGCCTCCTGGATATCCTGAGCAAAGCCTTCCGGGGGAATGGTTATCCTTTGCCCGGTTAGGCAGCCAAGGGTAAAGCCTTTAGCCGTTAAAATTTCCTCCCCTTTTTCCCCAGCTTTGATTTCTTTATACCTGATAATTCCCACCTTGTAGGTATCCGCCCCCAGCATAATCAGGTTATTGATATTTAACTTCTCGGCATTTTGCACCATGTGGTTAGTGACTAGTTGAAACTCCCCAAAGGTATGATACCTTCGTAAATAAGAAAAGGACAGATAACTATCTATCTCCCCGGCTAACTGTAATTCTGGTGATAATATTCTTATGGGTTTCATGGTGCGAGCCCTTAAATGCCTGATTGGAATATAATTTTGCCAGGAGGTTCTGTTTCTTTCCCCTCTGCCATTTTTCCTGCCTGCCCCGAACCGCCTTCATCCTCAATTGGCGGTGCAAGGGGAGCGGAAGTTTTCAACAAATCCGTCTCGCTGATCAGTTCAAAATTTGTGATCCTGGAAGAAATATTAGCCTGCAATGTTTCCATGATCTTGCTTTCATCCTCGCAGGCCAATACAACTGTTCCCACCTGCTCATAGGAGATTTGCTCCCTTTGTACTTCCTTTTGCTGACCATCCTTGTCAATCAGAAAAATTCGGCTGATCTGCAAGTAAGGCTCTGGGCCTGCATTGTAAAACGCATTAACAACATAAACCTTCATATATTTCACTCCTCAGGATATTTTTTTAATGCAAAAAAGTTTCAGGTAAGGCGGTTCCTTGTTATCACCTTGACTCACTGTATGGCTATGCCCTCCTGCGGCGGAAAGGGTATGGCCATGCACCCCGCCCCTTTGCGCCCAATCATCTAATTGTCTGCCTCCGGTGCTTGTTTCACTGCTTAAATACCTGTACTTTTCTGAGTGATCAATTGCCGTATGAGAAAAGTCGGCACTGGGGGCGGAATGGGTGTGTGCGCCGTCCTGGGACTGCACATGGGTGTGATTGCTTGTTGCAGTGCCGG
>CAZCQT010000072.1:0-7779 GCA_964500905.1 uncultured Moorellales bacterium | reverse complement strand
TTTTTGCTATTGATAAAAACAAAACATCCACCGAAGGTTTGTACAACGTGGGAAAAGGCGGCTTTTCAAAAACCTTCAGCCTTACTTCACCTTTTATCCGCTCTACTTCCGTCTGCAGACCGGCGGGTGCCAAAAAGGCTTTACCATTTTGAACAAGATCTCCATCCTCGGCTTCCTTGACAGGCATGCTACCCAAATCGTTTAACCTCAAAGCCAAGGATTTGGTGAATCCGGGGGGCATGTGCTGTGCAATAATTACCCCTGCCGGCAAATCCTTTGGCAACGTTTTAAAAATCTCCGTTAAAGCTGCCGGTCCACCGGTTGAGGTGCCAATGGCTACCATCTCAATTTGACCCTTACTCTCCAAAATGGCGGGAGCAGAGCGAGAGCGAGCTACAGATACAGTGGATGTAAAAAGAATTGGAGGACAAGGTTTGCCATCACACAACTTTTTTTGCATTATTATTCGTTCCGCTGTTACCCCTGCAGCAAGTTTTATTTTAGCCGTTAATTCTTTTCCTAAAAGCATCAGTTCTGCTCGGCTTTCTGGTTTCGGCACAAAATCAACCGCACCTAATTCCAAGGCACGAATAGTATTTGTTGCTCCTACTGTTGTCGTAGAACTCAGCATTACTACAGGCAGTGGATTTGCTTCCATTAATTCACTTAGGGTAGTCAGCCCATCCATACCCGGCATCTCTACGTCCAGTGTGACCACATGAGGTTTTAATCTTTGGATTTTATCCAGAGCCTCTTTGCCTTCCCTTGCATAACCGACAACCTTTATTTCCGGATCTTCTTCCAACATATTGGTAAATAAACGCCTCATAAAGGCAGAATCGTCAACTATGAATACCTTTATTTGATCTTTTGCCGTCATCACTATACACCTGCCTGACCTGCCAACCCCCGGACATCTAGAATCAAAGCCACCTTTCCATCACCCATAATAGTTGCTCCGGCAAGGCCCGGCACCTGCCCAATAAATTCGCCCAAGGATTTTATGACAATTTCCTGTTCTCCCAGTAATTCATCCACTACAAAACCCAGTCTTTTTTCAGAAATACCCACCACCACTACCGGCGGCCTATCTCTTCTTATACCATCATCGGGGTAGGGCAATATAGCAGATAGCCTAAAGAGAGGCAGCACCTCTCCTCTTACCAAAACAACATCTCTTTGCTGAACCTGCTGTATCTGTGCCATATCCACATTGATAATCTCCAAAACATTAGCCAAAGGAAAAGCAAACACTTGCTTATCCAAATAAACCAAAAGGGAACGATTGATTGCCAAGGTTAAGGGTAACTTTATGGTGAATTTTGTTCCCTTGCCACGGGTAGAATCTATGTCCACCAAACCATTTATTTTTTCAATATGATTTCTGACAATATCCATCCCTACCCCCCTGCCGGACACATCACTGACTACCGTGGCAGTAGAGAAACCGGGGGCAAAAATCAGATTCAGCGATTCTCTTTCCGAAAGCCGCGAAGCCACCTCAGAGGTAATGATTTCTTTTTCAACGGCTTTCGCCCTTATAGTGGCAGGATCCATTCCCTTCCCGTCATCTTGTACCGTAATAACTATTTGGTTTTCCTGATGGAAGGCTCTCAGCTTAATCGTACCAATAGCCGGTTTTCCTGCCTTCATTCTTTCTTGGGGACCTTCAATTCCATGATCGATGGCGTTTCTTAAAAGATGAATCAGGGGATCCCCTATTTCTTCTATTACTGTTCTATCTAACTCTGTTTCTCGCCCTTCAACTATAAAGTTAATCTCCTTGCCGGCTTTTTGAGCTAAGTCCCTAATCATCCGAGGGAAACGATTGAAAACTTGATCAATGGGAAACATTCTGGCCTTCATAATTTCCTCTTGCAGTTCCCCCACAATTCTGCCCAAATGAACTGTTACTTCCTCCAGAGTTTCAATAGATTTATCGGCCCCTAAGGTGGCTTTCAAGCCGCCATTGATATCAGCCAAACGGGTTCTGTCAATCACCAGCTCGCCGGCTAAATTCATTAAGTTTTCAAGTCGCTGCACATCTACCCTAACAGTTTGTGCAACTCTGGCCTGCCCATGGGCCTTATCTGCAGCAATTTTGCCATCCCCTTCTATACCTTCACCTTCCGAGATTTCTCCGGGAATAAAGCCAACTTGTACCGCTTCAATTTGAACCTCTGCTATATCCGAAATAGATTTAATTGTATTGCCCAGTGCCTCTTGAGAAAGCTTGGTAACAATTACGAATTCAAAGGAGTCCTCAAAACGTTCTTCTTCTATTTCATCAGTGGGAGGAATGGTTTTGATAACCTCGCCTTTATCTTTTAAGTTGTTAAAAACAATGTAAGCCCTGGCCCCCTTCATCAAACAATCCGGAGTTAGATTTACTTTTGCATACCAAACATTATAACCATTTGCCTTTGCGGCGGAAGCCACATGCATTTCCACATCGTCAAGTTCTATTTTGAGCTTTGATGGTTGGTGCCCCTCAACAATTCCTGCTTCTTCTGTTATTTTTTTTGCCTCGCCTGTGGAAGATGAAGGTACCCCGCCTTCTTTTATTTTTTTCAAGTCTTCAACCAAGGAGGTAATTTCCACTCCGTTATTTTCTCCTGAAACGATTTCTGTTTTAATGGCTTTCAGTACATCCAGCCCATGTAACAAATAATCTATTATCTCTGTTGTTACATTTAGTTCTCCGTGACGCAGATCATCTAAAACACTTTCCAAAACATGAGTCAATTCCGCCATTTTTTCAAAACCCATGGATGCGGAAGAACCCTTTAAAGTGTGAGCGGCTCTAAAAATTTGATTGAGCAAATTCTTATTATCCCTTTCTTGTTCTAAAAGAATTAAGGACTCATCTAAAATTTGCAGTTGTTCTTCGGCTTCATCCAAAAAAATGCCAAGATATTGATCGATATCAAAATCCTTTGACATACAGTACACCCCCTGTTGTCTAATGCAAACCCCTATTTTAGAAAAATTATTTTGCAGCGGCCAACTCCTGGCTGTGCTGCTCTAAAAGTTTATACTCAGACTTATCAAGAACCTTTTCCAAATCCAATAAAATTATCAGTTCTTCCTTCCATTTACCAACACCACGCAGGTACTCTGTTTCAATCCCACCGGTTATTGCCGGTGGTGGCGGTTCAATTTTATTTTGGGGAATCCTTAATACCTCCGAAACCGAATCCACAATCATGCCCACGGTGACGCCTTTAACCTCTACAACAATAATTCTGGAATGGGGCGTTTCTTCTTCCAAGGGCAGTTCAAATCTTTTATGCAAATCAATTACCGGAACAATTCTGCCTCGCAGGTTAATAACCCCTTCTACAAAACTGGGGGTTCTGGGAACCTTCGTAATACTTTGCATCCTAATTATTTCATGTACTGCAGAAATCTCAATGCCATAGGTTTCGTTGCTAAGCTGAAAAACAACCAACTGTTCTTCTACTGCACCAACTAAATTTTGGTCCTGTTCCATGTTTATCATCCTCTCAAAATATTTATGTTCTAAGTTTTCCTAACAATACCATTATTGGTTCAACAAAATTCTCAAAAGTCCTTCGATTTATTTACAATAAAGCAACAAAATCAGCGAATATCTTTAATATTAGCGATTATTCTCCAATTAAAACATAAGCTGATTGCTCATAGGTAATCCTTTCCGTTCTGGCCCCCGCTTCTACAATTACCTTGGGATAAATTTTTTGGGCCTTTAGGCTTTTCCCCGTGTTTATTTTTACCTTTGAACTAATTTCCGCGGGACTGCCTAACTCTCTTATTACTACATTGCCCCCGGAAACAATTTCTCCCCCACGAAAAATACCCGGCATTCCCTGTATAACAACATCTCCGCCCGCATAAATATTACAGTTATAGGCACCTTGCCCCATTATTTTAATTTCCCCGCTGCATTCCAAATGAGAATTCTGTACAGTTGTTACAACCAAATTGGCTTTATCCATGGTCTTATCCTTAAAGTAATTCAAAAGCTCACTTAAGTGATAAGAATAATTATCAAAAGAGTTACCGGCTTGCTCCATGGTTTTTAACACCAGCACATTATTACCTGTCAGCAGCTCTTGCAGCTTGGCATGTTCCTTTAGAAAAGCCTCAAAATTCAAATAATCTAATTGATTTTTAATCTCATCCAAATCTCGGGAAGCTTCCTGAAGTTTTAGCAACAGCTGCTGAAACTTGCCACTCAAAAGCATTTTAAAAATAATACCATGTCCAACCTTTGCCAAATCCTTGTTCTCGGCAAAAGATGGATGGGCTAACAACTGTTTTGCTCCGCTCAATAATAAGGGCAATTGATTTTGAATTTCCTCCAGAACAACCATTGCCTTTCCGCAAATAGTTGCCAGTCCTCCTGCACGAATAACCCCGCCAATAACATTTTTGCGAATAACCACATCTCCGCCTGCAACAATGGTGGCATTGGCAGTGTAGCCGTTTATTACTATTTTCCCCGTTGCGTCTATTACCATTTCATCTAAAACATTGCCGGTAACCTGCACATCTCCTTTAAAAAGAATCCTGCCGACCTTAGCAGTCACATCACCGGTAACGGTATAGGTAGGATGTACTGAAACCCTATTCTTCACTACTTCCGGCCTTCCGTAAATTGAAGCAAAGGCTCGCTGACCTTCTTGATCAATTTCAGCCCCCTTGCCCGCTATCAAAATCAATTCCTTTACAGGCTTCGGTTCAATAATTTGCCCATAAATATCTTTACCCGGTCTGCCTTTGATAGGAGGCACAACCTCCGCCAGTAGCTGTCCCGGCTCCACACTGATAACAGCATGACGGGCTACCCTTTCCATTATTTTTTCCTCATCTTCTTCCCCATCGATGCCGGCCTTTTCTTCCAGATACATCACTTTTACGCTGGCATCTTTGCCCTGCTTCGGCAAATCCCCCCTAGCGACCAGCATCTCTATTCCGGGAGAATCAATAGCCTCAATCAAACCATTCTCTAAAATTCCGTAAAAAATATTTTTCTCCCGTAAAAGGTTACGCAACTCTTCCAAGCTAATTTTAGGTTCAATAGCCTCCTCCATTTTAGCATGAATAATAACCTCTCTTTTAGGCCTGGCATTTGATATGAAAAATCTGTAGCCTTGGGTTTTTATAACTTTTAAGTAAGCCTCCAGCCTATCGCCGGTTACCCTAAGATCCGCCTCCCAACCGGGTTCTGTTTGAACAGGGATTAATGCAATCTCATCTTTCGAATAAACCTCCGTTAGCTCATCAATTAACTGTCCGTTAACTACAATATGCACATTTTCTCCGGGGGTAATGGTTGCAGCCAAACCTTCGGAATCCGGATCAATTACAATTGCTTTGCCATCAATAATCTGTACCGAGCCATCAGCTAAAACGATTTCATTTGCTTCTGCCAAGGCTTCCTCAGGCACATCTACTGCTTTAGTCTCTTTTGCCTTAACATGGATGATGGCATTATAATCCGCTAATCCAAACAGTCCTTTTTTGGCTTCCCTTATAACCTTGATTTCCATTGCATCCCGAGCAACACCCAAGGCACCTTCCGCCTCTAAAAGAGCCTCTTCCATAGTTTTCTTTTCAATAGTTAGCCATTCCTCACTGCTCATCTTTTCTTGCCCCCTTTGCAGCCTCCTATCAATCCCTTTCCTTATTCAGTCTAAAAAATTTTCTATCTTTTTAATTACGTGATTTACCCGGCCAATGCTTTTAATATGCTCATCATCCTATTAAGCTGACATATGGGCCCAGCTCTGTTTCTAATGCATGACGCAAGCTTTTTCTGATTACTAGGCTCATTTTTACCTTTTCACCGTAGTCACTGGCTGTTATTTTCGCCTGATATTTATCAACCAGGTACATGACTCTGGTCACTTGTTCATAGTCCGCAATTAAGCGTATTTCACTGCCCACTATTTTGTTGGCTCTGCCGGCCTCGATAAGGGCCTTTTCGGCAATTCCCCCGTAGGCGTCTATCAGACCCCTAATACCTAATTTTTTACCTCCAAAGAAACGGGTTACTACTACTGCCACATTGGTAAGATTTTGTTTTAAAATAGCCCCTAAAATAGGCTTGCCCCCACTTCCCGATGGTTCGCCATCATCATCAAAAAATGTAGTTTCATTAGGGGGAATACCTATGGAATAGGCTGAACAATTATGAGTGGCTTGGTGATGCTTGGCTTTAATCGCGGCTATGAAATCCTTCGCTCCTTCCTCCGAGTCTGTTTCAGCAAGATAAGCTATAAAGCGAGACCTCTCTATTACAAGTTTTAGCTCTGTTGCTTTTTGAATGGTAGTATATTCATCTGCAACCATTATCTAGCCGCCTCCTTCGGCCTTACAAATATTCACCCATCATTAATTATTTACAGCAAATGCGGTTGATCCCTTTGCTTTTAATCTATAATAATAAAAAGAACAAAAGCCTAGATACCATAACAGAGAAAAGACTCTTCCGGTTCTCCCCGCTGGTTATCTTTTGTGGTTACTCAGTCACCTGACCTGTGATTGCTCCTGTATCCAATCTATATTCGGCCAAGATAACCCAAATCCCTGCTGTGGCATCCAATAAAATTACCAAAAGGCTTAATTGTTCTTCCTTTTAGTTCAATTTTTTCATTTTTGTAAGTTTTATAAGGCTACTACGCCAAACTCTCCTTCCCCTCTAAAAAAGTAAAGGTATTTTTCCTTAACAGGTAATTGAAAAATCGCTTCTATGGCTTTAGCATAAAGCTCCAGTTGAGGAAGATAAGCCTCCGCAACTTTTTTAAAATTTCCTATTTCGACATGATCATTTTTGTAATCAATCAAGATAATCCCGTCGGGTTCAATCAGCAGGCAATCGATAATTCCCTGGACAATCAATTCCTCTTCCTGATCCTCCCCCTCCAATTGGGGAAAAATTTCTTTCGCGGGTACAGCTAAGGTAAAGGGGGTTTCTCTTTTCACTGCCTTTGGATCTGCTTTAATCAGTTTTTGTCCGATAGCCGTTTGAAAAAAATCTAAAAAACTTTTCCAGCCAACAGCTTGTGCCTGTTCTTCTGTTAAAAACTCCCGTAGAACCATCTCCTCAACTTGCAAAGAAATTTCCTCTTTGGTACCTACCTTCTGAAAGTCCAAAAATTGCATCACCAAATGCATTGCGGTACCCAATTCAGCACCGGTTAAACCAGTTGCTTCCCGAATAAATTGAGGGCGGCTGGCAATCTTAGTTCTTACAATCAATTTCTGACTGTCGTCCTGAAAATCCAAATATCTTTTCAGCTCAGTAGCTGTGATTTTTGCAGGCTTTTCCACAGCTATTTGATAAGGGTAAACCCAAGCTAATTGAGCTGATAATTCTTGCTGCAATTCCGGATCAATTAAACTCTGCGGACAAAATTGCTGCAATTTTTCTTCCGTAAGCTGTCTAAATGGGGTCTTTTTGGCCGGAAATGTTTGGATCGGGCTTTGCCTTTCATCTAAACCCCAACAATTTATTTGGAAGGAGTGAGAACCTGCTACGGCATCGGATCCCGATGCCATAACAGCAGGCCCAAGCCAATCTAAAAAGCTATCCGCCTTTTTCAAACAGGGAGCAGGCAAAAATCCCTCGGCTGTTAATTGAACGCTACGCCATTTGGCAAGGCCTTCCTCAAGTTTTTTTGTTGAGCCAACTAAAATAAGTTTTTCTCTGGCTCTGGTAAAAGCAACATATAAAACTCGCAATTCCTCCGCTAAATTGGCATCTTTTATAGCACTTTTGATCACCCAATGGGG
>CAZCQT010000071.1:0-7791 GCA_964500905.1 uncultured Moorellales bacterium | reverse complement strand
TAAAAAAACTGGGAAATGATAAAAAAACAGGGTATAATATTAGCAGAATATCTTTTAGGAGGTGGCATTATCAATACCGCAAAAGATAGAATAAAAAAATTAGTTGATGAAATGCCTGAGAGCAAAGCAGGGGAAATTATTGATTTTTTATTGTATTTAAAATCAAAATCAGAACAAGAGTTATATTTAACATCAGAAGAAGAAAAAGAAATATGGGGCAATATAAAAAACGACCAAAGAATGAGTTCAGCAGACGTAAAGAACTTGTTGCTTCGTGAAGATAATGACTAAAATTTCCTACTTAAAAACAGCAGTTAAGGCCTTGGAAAAATGCGATTTTATAACTAGAAAACGATTAATTGAATCAATAGGTAATATACCCCAAGGAGATATCAAGAAAATGAAGGGAGAGAATCATCTTCCCCTATATAGGTTAAGGGTAGGGAAATATAGGGTTATATATCACATTGAGGACGGGGATATTGTTATAGCAAAAATAGATACCAGGGGAGACATATATAAATAAAGCTAGCAGGGACTGTGATGCCACAGTCCTTTTTCATTCATTCGATCATACACCCTAAAATGTAGGGGTGGTCGGTGATGAGGGGACACGCTGACGAGGGGACAGGTTTTTTTGTCATCTATTTGCCTTGCCGTTGCGTGGTGATAGCAGGTGGTTCGGTGTCGGGCAGGGGTTTTGCCGAAAACAAAGAACTCTTAAAACGTGGAGGAATGCCACCTCTACCCCGCGGTCGCTTCGATAAGAAGCCTGCCGGTGGAAGGGGAAGGTAGATACTAGATGTTTAAGATAACGGCAAATTTCAAAAAGAGGTGTTTAACCTGAGTAAAAAATATGTGGCCCTGATTTTATTCTTAACACTTTTAATTACCGGCTGCCAACCCAATATTTCCGGCAGAATTGGGGCAGTGGAAATCAATGAAGCACTTTTCATCACTGATGTGGAAACCGGCAGCATTTTAAAAGCAAATGTTTACGAAGATGCGGGGGGCGTTACTTTAAAGGATGGTGATCTGGAACTGAGGCTTGATTTTGTAACGTCCAATATTTACTGGGGCAAATATATTATTGGCGTGATGAAGAACAAGCCGATCAAAGAAAACAACATTATCTATATCCCACTGGAATTCTTAACTGATTTTCTTGGGTTGCCAGTAGAGGTTCACAGCAAAAATCGTTTATTTATGCCGGGAAAAAAGCACGCCCTTTACAATGCGGTGAAATCATTACCGGAAAATTTTAATAAAAGCAGCGTAGGGATGCTTTGTTTGCCACCATTTTGCTAAGGTAAAGGTAGATTTCTTAATCGTGGTTTAATTACTACCCCCAACTAAGAGAATTTTGCGGCTAGGCTGTCTAATTCACCATTACTTACTCTGTAGACGGTCCATTCATCCATTGGAACAGCACCCAATTGTTTATAAAAATTAATTGATGGCTGATTCCAATCAAGACACCACCACTCTAACCTACCGCACTTTCTTTCCAAACATAGTTTGGCAAGGAAAGAAAAAATAGTCGTGCCAATACCTTTTCTTCTCAGTCCGGGCTTAACATACAAATCCTCCAGGTAAATGCCCGGTTTGCCGAGAAAGGTGGAGAAATTGTAGAAATATAGTGCAAAAGCAACAGGTTTGCCTTGATATTCGCCGATAATGACTTCGGCCGTTTTTCTTTCAAACAAGGATTTCTTTAAAATTTCCTCCGTTGCGGTAACCTCACTCAGCATATTTTCGTAATCGGCAAGTTCTTTTATGAATTCTAAAATCAACGGAACATCCTCTTCCGTTGCAAACCTTAATTTTAGATCAGCCAGATTGGTATCGATTAACATTTTAGCACCTCCTGTTGTATATGCCGATTATGACATATTTTTTTCCTTCTGTGAAGATGAGCCGGTGACGGATGGATTCGAATATCGTGTTATGGCGGATAAAATATTAGGCAGAGGTATTGGCTTAGCAAAAAGAAGTTTATGGTATAATTAAGAGAAATAACGAAATAAACTTTGCGGGCGGTTTGATAGGGAGGGCAAGGAATGCGGGGTAAAATTGGTAGAATCAGCAAATCTCGTAATAGTCGGTCGACTTTAATTTTTGCTACCATCGTAGTTTTGCTTGTGGTAATAACAATTTTTAGTGACGGAATTCAAATAAGGGCAAAAGCGGCCATTGCAGCAGGGACCAAGATATTTGCCCAGGGGGATTCCAAGGCAGGTGGGGAATTTAATTATATAAAGCATTGGAGTTTTAATTACCTCCCTACCGGGTATGAGATCACCAATTGGGAAGCCCATGGCAGCTTTGTAATTGTAAATATTTTAAATAAAGAAGGGAACGAGATTCTGTTCTATTACCAGTTGGGTGATCACCTGGCTGATTTGTCGTACAATAATCAAATCCAAAAGGTTGATAAATGCGAAATAATGGATACAGAGGCCTATTGCATTAATGCTATAAAGGGCTCAGTAGCCAATAATGGGCTGGCATGGAATATATACGGATATACTTTTGAATTGTGGGCCAAGTTGCCAGTCGATGAGTTGAAATTAATTGCGGAATCCTTATCTGAAAACTTACAATGATTTCATGTAACAAATTTTGCAATGCATTATGTAAACATAAGGGCTCACCTGATCCTGAGTTGCCAGAAAGCCACCGCACTGGCTGCGGCAACATTTAAAGAGTCCACGTTATGGGACATGGGGATAAAGGCGGTATAATCGCAGTCGGCAACCGTGCTGGGAGCCAGGCCATTACCTTCTGAGCCCAGTATAATAGCTAGCTTTTTTTCTGCCATGAGCTGCGGATTGTCTATACTAACGGCGTTATCCTTTAAAGCCATGGCAACGGTCTTAAAGCCCAGTTTATGTAGGCTCTCCATTCCCTGCTGCGGCCACTCTGAAGGATTGCCGCCAATACGGGTCCATGGCACCTGGAAAATGGTGCCCATGCTCACCCTCACCGCACGCCGGCACAATGGGTCGCAACAAGAGGGGGTAAGCAACACAGTATCGATGCCTAAGGCCGCAGCCGAGCGAAAAATAGCACCTACATTGGTGGAGTCCGCAATATCCTCCAGCACAGCCACTCGACTTGCACCGGCACATGCCTCCTCAACGCTGGGTAGATGAGGGCGTCCCATGGCACACAGCACACCACGGGTCAGCCGAAAGCCGGTCAGCCCTGCCAGGAGGTTGCTATCGGCAGTATAGACGGGAATACCTCCACAGCGAGTGATTATATCCCGGGCCTGCCCCGCAATGTATTTGCGTTCCATCAAAAGTGAAAGAGGCTCACAACCTGCATCAAGGGCAAGTCCAATTACCTTGGTGCTTTCCGCGATAAAGATTCCCTTTTCCGGCTCAAACCTGTTGCGTAGCTGTGTTTCTGTCAGGCGGGTAAAAACATCCAGATCGGGTGATGAAAAGTCACTTATTTCAATGATATTTGACATCTTATCTCCTTGTGTTAAATGTTTGTGGAAACATGCTATTATTCTACTGATGTATATTATATCAAATTTCCCATGATATTCTCTACTCATGGAGTGCACCTTCTTCACTACATATATTGCTCTGAAAAAGGATCGTAGCGAGCATTATCATCCTTATAGGTAAATATTGTATTTTCATTTGAAATATTATGAAGAGGTGATATACTTAAGAGGGTAAATTAGGAAGTATTAGTATTATTTTGGCTATCAGTTATGAGAAACCTTGGTATTAAATGTAATCTTCAATTACGATCACACATGGGATAGAAACTATATAAGGGGTACAATGGGGGATATTAGGATGGAATACAAGAAGAAGGAAATAACAAGTATTCACTACTATTCTGACCGCTTGAAATGCAAATTAAACAGGCTTCAAGCCTCATCTGCGGCTATCATTGAGGCACCTTCCGGCTACGGTAAAACTACCGCTGTGCGTGATTATCTGCGGGAGAACATTCCCCGGAGTGCGGACAAGTATTGGTTTACAGCCGTGGATGAGGAGCCCGAAGCGGAATATCGGCGGCTTTGTCATGAAATCAGGAAAATAGATGAGCGTTCCGGCAACCTTCTCCTGGGCATTGGGTTGCCCAATGCGTTTACCGTCGGGGAAGTCTGCGATATCTTAAGATCTGTTGAATGTGACAGGGACTGCTGGTTAGTTATAGACGATTTCCAATCGTTAAATGCCAGCCTCTCTCCCTCATTTCTGATTGCACTTTTGGAGCATAGTGGCCATAACCTTCATATAGTTATTATAACGCAGATGCTGAGCCGTGAAATGCACAGGGCCATAGCCGGCCGTGGTTTTTTATATATCACTGCTTCGGATTTGCGGCTGGACGCCGGGGATATTTTTCGCTATTATTCTTCCTTAGGTATTAAAATCACAAAAAAGGACGCCGAAGCTGTGGCACATTTTACCGAGGGCTGGATTATTGCCGTATATTTGCAGGTGATTGTATATCAGGAAACAGGTGAATTTACCTCCTGTGCAATCATCCCGCTGATGGATCATCTCATTTGGGGGAAGCTCAAGGACTGCCAGCAAACATTTTTACTGTACTTATCTCCTTTTGAAACGGTCACCCTACGGCAGGCCTGCACCCTCGGCGGCTTTGAAACATTGCCGGGCTACGCGATGGAGGCTTTGCATAGCCCGTTTATCAGGTATGATAATGCCTTGTCACGCTACGAAATGCACAGCATTTTATCCGGGCTTTTGGTGCGGAAACGCACAGAGCGGGGGGCACTCTTTGAACGGGAATGTCTTTTGCGAGCGGGCGATTTTTGTCGGGACAACAATAAAATTGCGGAATCCCTCGCTTTTTATTGGCAGGCTAAACATTACAAAGGAATATTGTCTTTGGATTTCTCCCCCTTAATTTTTGATAAAGTCGGCGATACGTTCTTTGCAGAAGTTGCACAGGACATTGCACAAAATTGCCCCCGGGAGATTAAAAACGAATACCCTCTTTCCATGCTTCGCATAGCCTGGGCACTAAAAGCCGCCGGCATGGATGATTTATTTTGTGATTTGCTGGATGAGCTTGATTCGACGCCGGACCAGGACAGTATGCTTCGGGCTGAATGGCAGCTTTTATCGTCTTATCGATTTTTCCCCGATATCGATAAAATGTTTCCCTTGCTGAAGGAAGCCGCATCTTTGTTTGGGGGAGACTGTTCACGAGTCATCCTACCCGACGCTCCCTGGTGCTTTGGGGATTACTCCCAGATGGCCACATTTCACCGGTTGCCGGGGGAAGCGGATCGGGAAGCGGACGGACTTGAGGAATTCATTTCTTTTTACTCCAAGCTCACCGGCGGCCACGGCAGCGGAGCGGACGCCCTTTTTCGTGCGGAGCTCGCCCACTACCGCGGAAATTTAAACGAGGCTGAGATCTTGGCCTACAAGGCAATTTTTTTGGCCCAGGCCAACGGGCAGAGCATAGTTCAAATCGGAGCGGCGATGCATCTGTGTGAGATCGCAGTAGAGAAGGCCGATTTTGGAAAATGGCAAAACGCGTTGAATTTCATGGAGCACGCAGCCGCCAATCTGAACAGTGCCACGGTACGCACGGTGCTTGATACGCTACGAGGTCTTCTTCTCAACGAATTGGGCCATCAGGATCAGATTCCCGGCTGGCTTAAAGATATGGAGCAAATAAAAGTCCTGCCTCCGGCCTTGAGGTTTAACGCACTATTCGTTCATATTTCTTTTTTGATGCACAAAGGCGAATTTACGCGAATGATCGGCATCCTTCAGGCCATAAGAGAATCAAGGCCTTTGGATTCCCATTTATCCTTTTGCAGCCAGCTCAATTATATATTTACAGCCATCGGCCAGACTCAGACAAAGGAAAGGGCCCTTGGGGCCGTAAATTTGGAGCGGGCTTTGGAACAGGGAATGCCGGATGGACTGGTTTATTTGTTTGCAGTACATCACGAGCCGTTGCAAGGGCTGTCCGAGGAATTGATTAGCACAAAATATTCCGAGCATCTGTCGGACTATTTGGAAATCAAAAAGCGGTTTATGATCGGTTTTGATGAGCTTCACTCGGCCCTTTTACCGGGTTCCGCCTGCGAAAACCTAACGGAACGGGAGCGTGAGATAGCGATCCTTGCGGCAAGAGGGCTTAAGAACAGCGAGATAGCCAAACAGCTTATCGTTACAGAAAATACGGTGCGTACCCATTTGCATAGTGTATTCCAGAAGTTGGATATTGATCGGCGGGCAAAGCTTGCCGGAAAGCTTTTAAAAGATTAAGGAGGATCAGCCCAAAACCGGCCGATAATATAACTAAATTAAGAACAGATGTTTTGTAAATTTTCCGTTCTGGAGACAGGGCGGTTTTTTAAATTCTGGGCACCCTTTCCCCGTACCTCCCAAAGATCATCCATAAAAATCATCCATTCCTACGAGGAATTATATAATATTTTGCTTTATATTGTTATATATGAAATAATACCCATTTTTAACCGGTCCCGGTCATCAGGCAGCTTTTAGACGACTACTAGCCCTTGGGAGAGGAGAGTATCTATGAGTTATATCAAAACTGTAGTGCCCATGAAGGATTACCGGCTGTTCATGGACATGGAAAGCGGTAGCAGCGTTATTGTGGATTTGTCCGTGAAATTAGACACCGTGAAGTACAAGGACTTGGCGGACTACATATTTTTTCTTAGTGCGAGGACAGACGGCGATTATGTTTTTTGGGGCGATGGGCATGTCAGGGTAACTGCCAAGGAACTTTTGGATGTGGTTCTGATCGGCGATTACACCGGCAAATTTGACAAAGGTATTTGAAAATGCAAAGGATAAAAAAGGAGGGGAAGACTATGATAAAAAAACGAAGATTTTGGTTGTATCCGGCTTTGCTCATAATTGTTTTTTTCATTTCTCCGATGTTTATAGCAAAAGCGAACGCCCAGACAGTGATATACAATAGGAAAAACCCGGAAGCGGCAATACTTAACCGCTATACGGGAGCCAGCGCCAATTTTTACGACACGCTTTTCTCCAACGACAGCCCTTATAACGCCATAAGGCTTTTTGAATTAAACTACGATAGCAGGGTGACACCCAGAAGGTGCGAATATGTGGGCTATGGCACGAGCACGATCAAGGAGGTAAGCCAGGCGGCCTATCAAAATTTAAAGGCTAATGTTTCCGGCACCTTTCATAATAATTGGCATACCCATACCGGCGGTACCCTGGGGCTGCAGCAGCAAAAAGTTTTGGCATATTCCAGCTTGTATTTTTATATGAACAACAGGCTTTTACAGGGTATGCAAGGCATTAGTAAATACAATGAGGAAAACGCCCGTCTCGGAAACCGGGCGTTCAATACGGTGCCACACACTAGTGATGGTAGCACTATATTGGAATTTACCCAGAGTCAGAGTAAATACAATGCAGAAAAATCCACCTGCACCTGTGAGGGGCATTATGTGGAAAAAATTGTCCTTGCCTTCATGGATGATCGCCCTCCCTTGTGCGGACCTCCCCGGTGTGTGGGAAGGCCGCAAGGCAGTACGTTTAAAGAAAACGAAAAAATCGAAATCGAAATATTCTTTGACGAGCCTATCAGATTTGCCGACGACAATGCTGCCGGCAAAGAAAAATTATATATAAGGCTTATCCTGGAGGGCAGGACTGTGGATGCCTATCCCCATGCGATGCTCACAAAATTGGATAACCGCACCTTAACCTTTTCTTATACTGTGCCGGAGAAGTTTGGTACGGAGACCATAACCGGCCTTGATCTTTCTCC
>CAZCQT010000070.1:0-7932 GCA_964500905.1 uncultured Moorellales bacterium | reverse complement strand
TACCTGTGGAAATTTTATTCTCTTTATTGGCAGTCAAATAATCATACATATAGTTTTTAAGAATACCGTTTTCAATTAATGTCGTTTTTTGCCCCTGGGTACCTTCATCATCTACCCCGAATGAACCGTATTTTCCCGGGATGGTTGCATCATCAATAACAGTTACCAGCTCTGAGGCTACCTTTTCTCCAATTTTGCCTGCATAAACGGATAACTGCTTTTGAACTAGATCCGCTTCCAGGCCATGTCCGCAAGCCTCATGAATCATTGTGCCCCCTGCTTTACCATCCATTACTACAGTCATTTTTCCTGCCGGTGCGGGCTTGGCTTCCAGCATCAATAAAGCACGCTTCACTGCCTTTTTTGCAACCTCCTCCGGTCCCGTTTCATCAAATAACTCAAAACCTACATGACCACCGATGGCCTCGTACCCTGTTTGTATAATACCCTCTTGGGCCGCTACCACATTTACCATAAAGCGAGTGCGTATTCTTTGGTCTTCAATCCAAAGTCCATCGCTATTAGCAATAACTACCTCCTGAACAACATCCCCATAAACCACTGTAACCTGCTTAATTCTATCATCCATTTTTCTGGCAGTATCATTCGCCCTTATTGCTAGCGATACTTTTTCGTCAATGTTAACTTCTTCAGGCATAGTTTTTATAAAAGAGTTGGGCTTGACCTCTGCTTTGATTAACTCGATTTTTGCCGGTTTGTTTTTACCAATAGCTGCCTTAGCTACTATCTCAGACACTTTAAATAAATTATCGGCAGATAAATCATTTGTATATCCATAAGAAGTATTTTCCCCAATTATTACCCTGATTCCGGCTCCCATTTCAATACCTGAAACAACCCTTTCTATTCTGTCTGCCTCGCAAGCTATCCCGTTATTTGTTTTTCTTTCAATAAAAACTTCGGCAAAATCGCCCCCGTGGGCTTTTGCTCTTGCCAAAATCTCTTCAATTATTTCCTTTGTTAACATAATCTATCACCTCATTTTCCTAACTTCTAGTATAAGCAGCATAAATTTATATATTCCCTACCGATGCACAGCATCCTGCTAAATTTGTCCAGATAAACTTATTTATCAAAAAAGTCACTTTGATTTTTTTAATAGCATACCCAATTAGCTAAAGCAGCCCACAATTTATCATCATTACCAATGTCCCCTTCCAACCATTTGACTTGGATAGTTAATCTATTTACCCCAGACACATTTAAACTGAGGTTAAAGGGATATTCTGAAGGCTTGATCTCTTTTGTTTCATAAAGCGGTAATCCATCAGCTAAAATGGTTAAAGTGTAACCGGCTTTACTATTTCTAGTTTCATCATCAACACCCAAATAGCCCTCCAGCCAAGTATATTCACCTTTTAAATCAACCACTGTTTCAGCTACCTCCATTCCAGGATTTTCTTTGTTTTTACCTGTATCAGCTAACTCCACTATTAAACCCCGCTCAAATTGCCTGCCTGCAATAGTAATACTCCTGCTCTGCAGGTTATAAAAAGGACCAACATTTCTTAAAACGGTAAGCTCCTCTAAGTAGGTAGGATTATAAACAACTTTTTCAGAAAGATTAAGGTTGTTTTCTATATAAACAGTGTTAGTTGAAGGCTCCCACACTACATTGCAACCTAGGGCTTCAGACATAGCCCTAACCGGCACCATTACTAAACCATTTTCTAATTGAAAGGGTTCCATAGGAGTAGAAAGCAGTTTACCGTTAATAACTATTTTGAAATCCTGATAAATAGCTAAAATCTTTTCACGCCTACTAACATCCTTAGCAGTTACCGCGGAGTCAATAACAAGGAAAAGCAATAATAAACTTATACTAATAAAGGATATTTTTCGCAACTTTTAAGCCCCCTTATAGGATTGGAAATGTATATGAAGACAAATTTAAATCTGACAATTCATCGGCTACCTCCAGCTTACCCTCGATTTTTTGTTCTCCTTCCTCGTAAATAAATGTTTCCCCAAGAATTAAATCCGCATTTGGCAATAAAGGCGAATAAAAAATAGATGGCTCGGGTAAATCCTTACCTTTTGTATTTGGAACAAAAGCCTGCTCTATTAAGAGTTCTGCCTCAACCTGATTTGTTTTGTCTTTTATGTAATTAAAGCTGCTTTCTTGAATTTTAATACCGGATCTCGTCTCTAAATCCTTTAAATACTCCAAAATTGTTGGCATTGTGCCTTTTATTTTTATTTCGATTATTGCAATCCGATAAAAATCTTCATCTTCGACTGATATGTGCTCTGCTTTTAAAATATCAACCCGCCCGAGGGCTTGTCTGCCTATGCTTGATAATAACAGGCCCACTGCTTGCGGGTATTTTTGTTGGATACTTATTAATTCTTGTTCACTCTCTTTCAAATTCCGGCTTACCAACTCTTTTGTTTTTTCCAAGTCCATTATTTCTTTACTTAATGAGGGATTTTCCTTTAAAATATTTGCCAGGGATTTGTATTCCGGCAATAAAGTGCCAACAAAGGCCTTATACCAAAAAATAAAACCAACTATTAATAAAAGCAGGTAAAGGAGTTTTTTTTCTCTCACTGACAATTTACCCATCATGATTTGCTCCGCTTTTAATATTAATCAGTAATTTAATTTTAAAAGTATGTGAATCGGTACTAAGTTCATTTTCTAATTCGGATAAGGCTATTTCCTCAAAATATTGATACCTCCCTAAATCGGCTAAAAAAACCTCCAACAGGTTGAGCGAAGCTGTTTTACCAAGAATAAACAAATTATTAGTATTATTAAAAACTATTTTGGATAAATCCAGATCCTCGGGAAGGGAAGTCTGAATAATTTTTAAAGATTCATATGTGTTGGATCGATCCTCCAAAAGGTTTTTTAAGACAATTATTTGGTTTTCGTTCATTTTTTGCTGTTCATGCAAAATTTCCAAGGTATTTTCAATTTCAGTAATTTCATCGCTTAATAACTGATTTGTCATGGTTTTTTGCTCCAAGTTATTCACCACTAACCACAATAGGCCATTGGTCAGCAAAAAAAAGACTCCGTACAAAACAACAACTTTAAAAAAAATTGGTTTATTGAAAAAAATCCGCTTGCTTTTTTTAAATTCCCTGGGCAACAGATTAATGGACATCTGACGCAACCCCCCTCAAAGCCAGACCCAAAGCTGTAGTAAATAACGGATCTGGATATGGTTCCTCTATATAACCTAAACCCGGCGTTCCTTTTTTGACAGCAATGCCCAGCTCATCTTGTAATAAAAAAAGATCCCCCCAGTTAGTACCAACACCACCGACTACAATTTCCTTTAATGTAATATCTTGAACTATTGTTTTTAGATAATTAACAGTTAGTTGAATTTCATTAACTAATTTAGTTACCGTAAGCGAACTATTAAAGTAATTTTGGTTAATGGCTCTGGCAAAAATGACTTGTTCCCGTAAATAAAATATTATCTGAGTAAAATCAACATTTAAATCCAAAAATAAAGCCAAGTCATTTTTGTTTTCTAAGGAGTCTTTATCAGATAAGCCTTTTGCCAGAGATCTGACAAAAGCAAAAGATGCCACATCAATGGCCTTTAAGGGTATTTCTGCTGCCAAAAAAGTATGGTATAAATCCATAACATTCTCTTTTACTGCAGCTGCTAATATAATCTCCTTAGAATTGTTGTCTGCCGACTGTAATAAAATTGAAAAGTCTAAGCTGTATTCATCTTTATCCAAGTTATATTTTTGCTTAGCTTCCCATTCTACTGCTTGCCGAAGCTCTCTTAACGGCATATTAGGCAGTCTGAAAAACCGCACTAAAACTTGCTTACTGGGAAAAGCTATTACCGTTTTTCGACCTTTCCACCCTCTTTCATTTTTTATTTTCTTTAAAAAATCGCTTAACTGTCTCTTGTCTTTTAGATAGCCTTCGGCGTTGAACAGATCAGGAACAGAAAATTTTAGGGTTTCACAGATTAATCCCTCCTTGTCTTTTAGAATATCAGCCACTAAAAGCATCCCATTTTCCCAGGTAAGGCCTATGGGGTATCTATTTAATTTAGACTTTAGTAACAATAAAACTCAACCTCCCTATCACAAAACTGCTATTTCCAGCCAATCCACCAATTTAAATAAAAACTGGGGGGATTCTGCAAGGTTTTCTCCGGGCAGGGGATAAAATTGCAAATTGGTTACTCCCGGGGGTAAATCAACTAAGCCCGCTTGCACAGCACCAAAAAGATTTTTGGACCGGTTGCCCTCCTGTATTACAATGCTATCTTTGGCAATTAAACCAGCCCAAAGATTGTCTACCTGGGACTCCACAAAAATGTTTTCAGCTATAATTAGCAAGATATCTTCATGTGGATCCTGGGGAATAAGGTTATTTGCGATAGTGATAGCCCCCTCGGAAACAATAGCTTTTTTCCCATAATAGGTTTCGGTAGCTTTTGCACTTAAGATCAAATCATCTGGTGATATATAAATGCCTGAATCTAACTCATTTACATTAAAGCTTGTTTCGGTTAAAACCTCTTGCTTGTTATTTTGATACCATTCAAAATCTATTTCGGGAGACTCTACAGCCTTTATTCCTTGATAATGAGAAAAGCAATTTTCAACCTCGTTCCAATTGCCATTGCAAATAATTTCTTTTGTACTGAGTAAAAAACCCTCGATTATTGTGTTTTCACTCAGTATTATAGATTCAGTGGCAGCCAAAGACCCGCTAAAAACCGCATCATTTAAAATAACTTTACCGCCAACTGTTAGGAATCCCTCTAAACAGCTAAAAGATGGCAGAATTAGATCCCCTGTAACAAAAAGATCCCCTTTTACATTTAAATTTGTAAAAGGCTTTAATTGTAAGGAATTTACTGTCATTGCATTTTTAAAGAGAAATTTTTCTTTTTTAAGATCAACTCTGATTCTTCTGCTTATTCCATCTACCTCGCCCTGAGCTTCAATTCTAATCTGGGGGCTTGTATTTTTATTATTCACTGTTATTGTTTTTATTGTACCCGGTTCAAAGTCCAAATTTTTATAACTGCCTTCCCAAGTAGGGTTAGCTTCTAATTGATCAATCGCTATTTGGATACCGGCTTCCGCTAAATAAAGGGCTTGGACAGCCTTTTCATGGTTGTGACTGATTTTGCCTTCTGTAGAAGTAAATTCAAAGGTTACAGTTCCCAGCAGAAGAATAACAGCAAAAAACAAGACTGTTTGAAAGAAAAAAAAGCCCTTCTCTTCCGTTAGTTTTTTCTTTACCCCATCTAAATCAACCCTTATTTTAACTTTAGTTGAACCGTTGTTTGGTATTTAACAGAATTGCCTGATTCATCACGGCCCCTCAAAAACACAGTTACTTGGTTACTGTCCTCAAGTGGTGTAGCATTATAAAAGAACTTCAATTCTAATATTCCGTCTGCCACCGGGTTATGGGCATAAAAAACATTTGTTCCCTTGAGCATTTTGGACCAGCGAAGGGTGTTACCATTTAAATAGTACCACACAACATCACCTTCTTTGGTTTTCAGGAGTAAATTCTTTTGATCTCCGCCGACATTAGATGCCCTGGCAAGAATTTTAGGACTTTTTCGCAAATCTTGAGTAATGGCCTCCATAGCAATTCTCAAATTTTGTTGCTGATCCACTTTTTGTTCCAGATTAGCAAAGGATCTTATACTAAAATCTAGAACGCCATATGAAACAAATAAAATAAGAATAAACAGGGAGGAAGCCAATACAACTTCTATTAATGTAAATCCCCCTTGCCTAGTAATCATTTTTACCCGGCACAATTAAAGAGCTTAAGGTAAAATTAATTTCTGGTTTTATAACCCCTTTAAGATCAACTGTAATTTTAAATAAATTATTGCCTGAATAGGGAGTAATATTTATCCGGTATTGATAATTTGTAAAAACAGGGTGAACTTGAAAATCACGATTTGCAGCCAGGTATTTAATATCCCCACCGCGGCTTTCCTCCAGAATCCCCTGTGCTAAAAAAATAACCTGTGTCATTTCTTGGGATCTGCTGAAAATTTTATCAGAACTCGCAAACAAAGAAAACAAAGGCACCAGCATAAAAGAAATCAGCAATAAACTAAGAACCACCTCAGTCAGAACAAAACCTTTTCGCTCATAGGGATTTTGTATAATAATCAACCTCCTTCCAACTCATCAAAAGTGATTCTAATTCTCCCTGTAGAAGGCATAAAGTAGATGTAACAAAAATCATTATATGAATTTTTTAGAATGATGGTACCGGCTTGACTTGGTGCACCTATTAAACTAAATGTTAATTGGGAATTAGTTAAAGGTACTTGGAGAAAGATAACCCCGCTGGGAAGTTCTCTTTTCACTCTCCTTTTTGTGCCATCTTCAATGGCGTAATAAGTATTGTTTTTTGCAAACTTTAGTTTAACAACTCCTGCTCTTCCATAGATGGATTCTTGCCTAATCCAACGCATGTCCGAAACAAGTTGATTAGCGGTACCCCTTAATTGATACTTGGCAAGTACCTTTAAAAAATTAGGAAAGGAAACAGAAACCAAGATGGCAAGTATTGCCACAACTAAAAGCAATTCAATTAAAGTAAAACCATGACTTCTTGTTTTCATTCTTGCTCCTTCAAATCAATAAACCTTAAAAAGCATCGAGTATATTAAAGAGAGGCAACATTAAGGCTATTATAATAATTCCGATTAACCCTCCCATAACCAGAATCAAAATTGGTTCTATCAGTTTTGTAATTCTATCTAAGGTCTTTGCCACTTCCCTGTCAAAATAATCATTGAGTTTAAGTAAAAACTGGGAAACCTGTCCTGTTGCTTCCCCTACCTCAATCATTTTAAGCAGAAGATCAGGGAATACCTCCAGTTTCTTTAAAGGTTCAGTTAATTGTTTCCCTTCTTTCAAACTTGCTTGAGCATGTGATAAGCCACTGCTAAGCAAAGAATTATTTATAGTTTTTTTTGTTACCTCAAGAGCCGATAAAATTGGCACTCCCTCATCCAATAGGGTGCCCAAAACATGACAAAAGCGGGAGCTTATTACCTTAATAAATAAATCACCTATTAAAGGCATCTTAAGATAACAGCTATCCCAGATCAGCCTGCCTTTCCCTGTTTGAAAATAGCTAAAAAGAGCAACAAGCAGTAATAAAAAAAACAGGACTAAATAAAAGCCCCATTGTGCTAAAAAGTGGCTCAAACCAAGAATTTTTGCAGTTAACACAGGTAGGGATGCCCCCATCCCCTGCAGCATATCAGAGAAATTAGGAACGACGAAAGAAAGTAACAATATCAAGGCCCCTATGGTTAAGATGAAAAGCAAAAAAGGGTAGATTAAAGAAGAAATAATTTTTTGCTGTAGCTGTTCCTCTTTTTCATAATGTGAAGCCAGCCAATCAAAAACTTC
Source organism: uncultured Moorellales bacterium (assembly GCA_964500905.1). Lineage (GTDB taxonomy): Bacteria > Bacillota > DULZ01 > DULZ01 > DULZ01 > JBBAFB01. The sequence continues at coordinate 522 of CAZCQT010000070.1, read as the reverse complement.
CTCCAGGACACCTCCCATTTCCCCTGCTTCAACCATACCAATCATCAAGGGGGGAAAAACTTGATTTTGGCTCATCATAGCCAATGCGAGGTTTTCTCCTTTTTTTAAATCTTCCATCACCTCTTCGATGGCTGACTTAAAAACAGGTGGAGTTTTACGGGCACTGATTTCTAAAACTGCCAACAAAGGCAAGCCTGCTTTTAGCATTGCAGCCACTTGATAGGAAAAGGCAGATAAATCCTTATTGCTGGCTTTTGCTTTAGAAAAAAGTCGGTAAGAATTTTTTTCGAGATTGCGGTTAGTTAATTCTAAAATAAACAATCTCTTATTTTTTAAAACATTTTCCGCATCCTTTTGGCTGGGAACATTAAGACTACCCTGAATCAATTTACCCTCAATATCCCTGGCCTTGTAATAAAATTCTGTCACTTTAACCCTCATTCTTCAACAAGTAATTTGATATATTTAAAATATTTCTACATAATAGTAAATTCTCCCTTTATTTGATCTTTTCCTGCAAAT
>CAZCQT010000069.1:0-7962 GCA_964500905.1 uncultured Moorellales bacterium | reverse complement strand
GTTAAAAGTCTTTCTCTAAATTGAGGATAATTGAGAGATAATTGGCTTACCAATTCTCTCATTTCCTGTCTTTGTGTTAACTTAGAAGCAGGGCAAGCATTCTCAATCACGGGGAGGTCTTTTTTATTAGCGATGGATAAAACTGTTTGCTGTGGTAAATAAACCATAGGTCTAATTAAGGTCAGCCCCACCCGGCTTAAAAAGACAGTTGGAGAAAAACTACCCAGCTTTCCTGCAAATAACAGGTTCATTAAAAAGGTTTCCGCCACATCATCCAAATGGTGACCTAGTGCTACCTTATTGCAGCCTAAACGCAATGCTGTTTGATGAAGTGCCCCTCTCCTGAGCTTGGCACAAAGGGAGCAAGGGTTTTTTTCTTGCCTGACTTCAAACACGATTTCGCCTATTTGGGTTTCTTCCAGGTGAAAATCAATGGACTCTTGAAGGCAGTATTCTTTTAAGGGTTTCCAAATTGTACCTTGCCCCAAATCCAGGGTGATGGCAGTTAAATCAAATTGTATGGGGCCGTGCCTTTTTAATAAGTTCAGTAAAAAAAGCAAAGCCATGCTGTCCTTGCCGCCTGAAACACCTATGGCAAGGTGATCCCCTTCCTTAATCATGTTGTAATCCCTAATGGCTTTTTTAAATTGGTAGAATGTCTGGGAGCTTGCTGTTTTTTTCATTTTTCACCTCATAAAAGGGCTTTATCCCAGTGTAAACTATTTTTAACGAAGATGAAAGCAAGTAGGCGTTTTTATATTTTCTTTCTAACTTAAAAAACTGGCAGGGAAAAGATAATTCAGACTAGAATTAAAATAACAAGTGCAAGTGAATTTATTTACGCTAAAGCTGATTTAGTAAAATGATTAACTTGTGACTTTGTTTTAAGGGTAAAAATTTGAATTATTGGAGGCTGTTTGAATGAATTTAGTGCTAACTGAAGAGCAGGAAATGCTTAAGAAAATGGTAAGGGATTTTGCAGAGGAGGAGGTAGCTCCGGGGGCAGCGGAAAGAGATGAGGAGGAAAGATTTGACAGACATCTTTTTGACAAGCTTGGAGATCTGGGCTTGGCGGGTATTCCTTACCCGGCTAACTATGGTGGCAGTGAGGCGGGTATCGTCAGTTATGCTATTGCAGTGGAGGAGTTATCTAGAGCTTGTGCCTCCACTGGGGTAGTCTTATCAGCTCATACTTCCTTAGGTAGTTGGCCAATTTATCAGTACGGTACAGAGGAGCAAAAGCAAAAGTTTTTGGTGCCACTGGCAGAAGGCATAAAATTAGGTGCTTTTGGTTTGACAGAGCCTTCGGCGGGTTCTGATGCCTCAGCCACAAAGACTACTGCGATTTTGGATGGAGATAGTTACATTTTGAACGGCACCAAGGTCTTTATAACCAATGCCGGCGAGGCGGAAATTTATGTGGTCTTTGCCATGACAGATAAGGAGAAAAAACACAGGGGCATTAGTGCTTTCATAGTCGAAAAAGGTACTCCTGGTTTCAGCTTTGGTAAAGCTGAGAAGAAGATGGGTATCAGAGGCTCTGCTACCATGGAATTGATTTTTGAAAATTGCCGCATACCTAAGGAAAATTTATTAGGTCAAGAGGGACAGGGCTTTAGAATTGCTCTAAGCACCTTGGATGGGGGCAGAATTGGAATAGCAGCTCAGGCAGTGGGAATTGCTCAGGGTGCTCTGGATGAGGCTATCAAATACAGCAAAGAGCGAGAGCAATTTGGACAGAGCATAAGCCGTTTCCAGGGGCTGCAATTTATGTTGGCCGATATGGCTACCAAGGTGGAGGCGGCTCGCCTGTTGACTTATAAGGCTGCCAATTTGGAGGAACAAGGACTTCCTTACTCGCAAACAGCAGCTATGGCAAAATTGTATGCTTCGGAGACGGCAATGGAGGTAACAACCAAGGCAGTGCAGATCTTCGGAGGTTATGGTTATAGTCGGGAGTATCCCGTGGAAAGAATGATGAGGGATGCCAAAATTACAGAGATTTATGAGGGTACTAATGAAATACAAAGGGTAGTTATAGCCGCTAACCTTTTAAAGTAAAGGAGCAGTAAAATTGTCTTGGAAGGGGTGATTAACAATCATCCCTTTTTTGGATTAAATTTCAAGATAAAAGTTTTTTTATTAGTAACTATTTGCAGGAAAACAGAAAGTAAGGTCGAAATTTTTCTTAGGGAACAAAAAATAGAATATGAGGGGGGGAAGCAAATGGTTATTAGGAATATTCAGGATCAATTGATAGGAAAAACTCCACTGGCTTTTTCTTTCCACGAAGCTATTTTTAATGAGCAAGGCCACCCAGTTGATTACAAATTATTAGAAATCAACCAGTCCTTTGAAAAAAAATTTAATCTCAAGCGTTCCGAAGTGATGGGAAAATATATGACGGAATGGCTGTTGCCAACTGATGAAATGCGAAAAAAGTGGCTCGCTCCTTTTGCGGAGCTGATGTTAACTGAGGGCCGTTTGGAATTTGATGAAATGCTGGAACTGAATGATCGCTGGTACCTGCTTGCTGCCTTTGTCCCTTACCCGGGTTATTTAATTGTTTTATTTCGGGATACAACAAAATTAAAAAAAACAGAATTGATTCTTGCGGAGAAGCAGTTAGCCTTAAAAACCAGTCGGGCTCTGGTTCAAAATTACTTTGATAATTCACCGGGTGCGATCATTATTTATGAGGTAAAGGGTGATGGAGCAACGGGTATGGATTATATTATCAGGGATGTCAATAACGCCTGTCTGCAAATTGAAGCTTGGCAGAAAGAAGCAGTTTTAAATCAGTCACTGGGTACCGTTAGGGCCGGTGTCGAAGATTTTGGCATCATAGGAATTTTTCAGCAAGTCTGGAAGACGGGAAAAACGATTAGTTATCCGGCAAAAATTTATTCTCACGGCGAAGAGTATCGCTGGTTTGAAAATATCGTTTTTAAACTGCCTACGGGGGAAATCGTGGCTGTTTATAGTGATGTAACCGATAAAATGCTGGCTCAGCAAAAGTTAGTTGAGGAAAAGGAAAAATTAAAGGTCACTCTTTATTCCATTGGCGATGGAGTTATCGCTACCGATAAATGGGGTAAAGTAGAGATGATAAATCAGGTAGCGGAGGATTTAACTGGTTGGAAGTCGGATGAGGCAAGGGGTAAGGCTTTATCTACTATTTTTGAAATTTATAATGAGGAAACAGGTGAAGTCTGTGAAAACCCAGTGGATTTGGTTTTAAAAACAGGAAGGATTGTAGGACTGGCAAACCACACTGTTTTAAGATCCAAGGATGGTGTGGTAAGAGCTATTGCAGATAGTGCCGCCCCCATTAAAACCCACTCTGGAGAAATCCTGGGAGTCATCCTGGTTTTTAGGGATGTTACCGAGGAAAAAGAGAAAGAGGAAAGAATTAAATTTTTAAGCTATAGGGATGCTTTAACAGGGCTTTATAACAGAGCTTATTTTGAAGAAGAGATACAAAAACTAAATACGGAAAGGCAACTGCCTTTGACAATTGTTATGGGAGATTTGGATGGACTTAAATTAATTAATGATGTATTTGGTCATCAAAAGGGGGATGAGGCCCTAAAAAGACTTTCCAAGGTGTTTAAGGATGCTTGCCGCTCCGAGGATGTAATTGCCCGCTGGGGCGGTGATGAGTTTGTGATTTTGCTGCCTAAAACATCCGAGGAGATGGGGCAGAAAATATGTTGCCGGATCAAGGATTATTGTCGTGGTCATATTATTGAGGGAACTGAAATAAGTATTTCCTTGGGCTGTGCCACCAAAACTAAGGTGGAGGAAAATTGGGAGGAAATTTTGAAGATTGCAGAAGAAAATATGTATAAGAATAAGCTCTTGGGTGAGAAAAGCTATCGAAGCACAGTTTTGGCCTCAATTAAGCATACTTTGTTTTTAAAAAGCTGTGAAACAGAGGAGCACGGACAAAGGCTGGCCGGTTTTTGCCGCAAAATAGGTACTACCATGGGCTTGCCTAATAGCCAATTAGATGAATTAGAAGTATTGGCAATGCTCCATGATGTGGGTAAGATTGCCATTGATAACGGTATCTTGCAGAAGACTTCCCCGCTGACTAAAGCGGAGTGGTCTGTAATGAAAAAGCATCCGGAAATTGGCTACCGAATTGCACAAGCCGTTCCGGATTTGCTGGGTATTGCCGATTATATTTTAGCTCACCATGAAAGATGGGACGGACAAGGCTACCCCCGGGGCTTGGCAGGTGAAGATATTCCTTTATTGGCAAGGATTTTGGCCGTAGCCGATGCTTACGATGCCATGACTCAGAATCGACCTTACCGAAGAGCCCTTTCAGCCGATAAGGCAAAGGCAGAGCTTCGTAAAAACGCAGGTACCCAGTTTGATCCTCAAATAGTAAAGATCTTTTTGGATTTTCTGGAAAAGACTGTTTAGCAGAGGCTTTTCCCATTTTTCATTTTCTACTTAAAAAGACCCCGAAGGGTCTTTTTAAAATGCCACTCCAATGGAGCGGAAGCCTCCATGAGAGCCCATAATGGGACCTAATTCCCCCAAAATTATATCCCTGGGATTAAACCTTGCTTTAATTTCCTCAATTAAAGCATCCAATTCTTCCTTTGGTGCCTGAGCATGAAGGATTACAAAAGGCACCTTACTGATATCCTTTTTAGTATTCCTGACTAACTCCAAAACCTTTTCCAATTGTTTTTTTCTGCCTCTAATATTGGCAACTATATTAATAGTCCCATCTGGGAAAAGATTAAGAATTGGTTTAATATTTAAAAACTGTGCCAGATTCCCCTTCCAATTGGAGATTCTGCCACCTTTAATTACATTTTTTAAGTCATAGATGGCAATAAAAGTGTGATAATTATTTCTGTCTTTTAGTATTTCTCTTTTAACCTCTTCCAGGGTTAAACCCTGATTGATTAGCTCCTGAGCCTTCATCACCTGCAATCCCGCACCCATGCTGATGCGAAGGGAATCTATAACCTCTATTGGGTGATCAAACATTTCTTTGGCCAGCAAGGCACTTTGGTAAGTGCCGCTGGTAGCAGCTGAAATAGTGATACATAAAATGGGCCCCCTGTCTTTTACTCTTTGAAAAGCCTCGGCAAAGGCCTGGGGACTTGGTAAAGAAGTGATTGGCAAGTGTTCCGATTCTGCCATCTTTTCGTAAAATTGCTTGGTGCTCAGCTGGGTTCCGTCCGCAAATGTTTCCTCCCCGAACTGAACATTAAGCGGTACTACCTCAATATTATTTGCTTCGACAAAATCCTTTGGTAAATCTGCCGCACTATCAACAACAATTTGGATTTTCATTTTATCTCCCCTGACTTTTTTAATAATTAATTTGATTACTATTGTACAACAAATAATGAGAAAAATGGTGAAAAAACAAAAATAATGTTGGAAGATAGTTGCCCTTGAGAAATTTCCGTTTTTAAGCTATTGTAAAGGAGAAGATATTTATAAAGGTGGGAACGGGATGGGTGTATTTAATTTAGAAAAATTAGCTCTTTTAGTCAGCTCTCGTATGGGCCCTTTATTAGTGGATCATCAGCGTTGTTCCCGGGTGCGCTCGCCTCTTAGCAAGTGCTCTTACTGCATAGACATTTGTCCTGTGAATGCACTATCCTTCAGTCATGATGGAATTGAGATTAATGCAGATTGTTTGGAATGCGGTCTTTGTGCCGGTGTTTGCCCGACAGGTGCCTTAGGTATTCAAGAGCCTACGGAGTTGGCCCTTTTGGATAAGGTAGCCATAATTGGTGAGCGGGAAGGAACACCTGTGATTGGTTGTCGTCCCCAGCAAGATTTAAACCCCAAGGGTATTTTAATTCCCTGTTTGGGTAGTCTTTCTTGGGAGTTGTTATTAACCTTGGATTCCGGTTCTTTTCCTGTTTATATAGTACAATCAAAAGAAAAATGTTCTGAATGTCCTGTAAAGGGTGGGGGAGAGCAGTTTCTGGAACAGTTGAAAACAAGTCGCGAGCTGCTTACACTTTTAGATATGCCTAAGGGTGCTATCCAGGTGTTAGCAAAGGCACCCCAGCTTAAGGCTCTCAAAAAAGCCGATATTCAGGATCCCAGCAGGAGAGCCTTTTTCCGTTCTGTGTTTACCGGGGCTAAGCAAGTTCCTCGAACCATGTTAAATGCAGTATTGGAGGAACCAAAAGCAGAGGAAAGAGGTATTAAGGCAGCTAAAGGTACCGATACAACTCGTCTTTACCTTCTCAAAAGGAGCTTGAGCGGCAAATCTGCCCAGATAAAAGATTTTGAAACACTAAAACAGATAGAACTTGCTTCTACCTGTTATTTCTGTAAAGCCTGCAGTATCCTTTGTCCTTTGGGAGCGATTAAACAAACGGCGGAAAATCAATTGGTCTTAGATACAGGAAAATGTACAGGCTGCAACCTGTGTGTGGATGTTTGCATGCATAAAAGTTTGACTTTGGGTCCCGGCAACTTATCTCAAGTATGCCGGGAAGAAAAAGTGGTTCTTGCCCAGGGAGTCCAGGCTAAGTGCCAAGAATGCGGACAAAAAATGATCAGCTCTGAACCAAAAGAAATCTGCTTTATTTGCGAAAGAAAAGCCCAGTGGCGAGCCGTGTAGCTGGCAAGAGTGGCAAGGTGCTTCCTTGCCACTTATTTTTTTTTCTTGACAGGGATATTTTTTTGTTTTAGGATACAAGTGTAAGGGGAATTTTTTTCCTGATAACTTGGACTATTTTAATCCGAATTAAATTTCCTAGCTTTTACAGCAATTTGATTTGATAGGTTGGGGGTAGAGGGAAATTATCCGAAGAGATACTGATTATGCAATGCGAATACTTGCTCATTTGGCAGAAGATACAAGTCAAGAGTTTGTTCCTGTTAAGAAAATAGCAGAACAAGAAAGTGTTCCCACTGAATACGCCTATAAAATAATTCGCAAATTGAATAAGGCCGGGATAACAAGGAGTCAAGTTGGTGTTCATGGCGGGGTTGCCTTGAATAAGAATCTTCGGGCTATTACTTTACATAATGTGATTGAAATAATTCAAGGGCCGGTTTGTATAAGTGAATGTGTTTTAAATCCGGGAATTTGCCCCAGAAACCCCGAGTGTAAGTTTTTCCCTCGCTGGTCGGCTATACAAAAGGAATTGGTTGGTATTCTGTCATCGACTACTATGGCAGATATACTCGAAGGCGAATAACTTTTAATTTTGCAACTCGGCTGATTTTCTAGCAGTCTTTGTGATTTAGCAAGCTTTTAAAAAACCATTTGGAGGTGTTGCCCGATAAAATTAGAACCAGTAGCCTAAGTTAAAATTATAATTAAGGAGGAAGCTCAAATTATGACTTTAGTGGATCAAGGTTTTTTATTAGTAACGGGGTTAATAGCATTATATCTTTGTTATAATTTTTATCGTAACTATAACAAACAAAAGGCAATGTACAATATTTATTATTTAATTTCCTTCGCTGTATTATTGGTTTCCGGACTACTTTTGATTTTCTTGACATATGACATATTGGAAAGCCCACTGGTAGTGATTGTTGCGGCTCTTATCCCTTTAACCTTGGCACAGGGGTTAGTTACCCAGTTTTATCCCAAGCAAGAAAAAAATTATTTGATCTTTATTATAGTGGGGTTGCTTGCCATAGCCGTTACTCGTTTTGTTGGATCAGGCAGCTTAGGGACAATAATTTTGGCAACGGTTCATTCTGTTGCAGGTTTAACCGTTTTCTTTATACCAATTTTAAATGTTCAAGCCAAGAAGGCGGCAAGTGCCTTTGCTATGGTAACTGTTGGCGGTACCTTAATTGGCATTGGGGGTATTGCCCTGGCCTTTTTAAAGACGGGTAAACCCTTGTTGATTTTTACCGCAGATGTAATTTTTACAATCTTAGCTCCTTTGTTGCTGTTGATGGCTGCCAGCTTTGCTTACGGTTTTATTAAGGGGGAAGCCCCAGTTA
>CAZCQT010000068.1:2078-8089 GCA_964500905.1 uncultured Moorellales bacterium | reverse complement strand
CTCAGGAAGTCGGACTTCCTAATTACCAGGGTTATTTAGGGGATGTTCCCGCAAGGCTTAACGGGGCCGTGGGAGGTAACATGGTTCGTAAAATGATCCACGCTTATCAAAGTTCCGTAAGCAGTAACCCCGGAGGCGGCGGTGGTCAGTAACTGAATATACCCCTTCGTTTTAGCAAGACGGGCTTAGGCCCGTTTTGTTATTATGCCTCCGGGTAAAATTATTGTAGATACATGGCATAATCATTGGGATTAATAGCAATATGTAATGCTTGATTTAGGCCGGAGGCTATAACTCTGGCCGCGTTGGAAACTAATTCATCTATTTCTTTTGGTGTAACACTTAATGTGGTGCCGAAGGATCCTAATACTAATTGAATGGCTTTTTCCAGTTCTTCTTCGGGAAGTGAGGCTGCCAAAGATTCGTTTCTTGCCATTAGTTCACTAAATAATTGAAAAGCAATTGTTACGGCATTAACTATTGTTGGTACGCCTACCGCAATAACGGGAACTCCCAGGGTTTCCATATTGAGGCCACGTCTTTTGTTACCAATACCTGAACCGGGGGATATTCCGGTATCTGATAATTGAATAGTACTTGCTATCCGGTCTACATTGCCTGCGGCCAGAGCATCTATAGCGATAATTAAATGGGGTTTAACCTTTTCTACAATGCCTTTGATAATTTCGGCCGTTTCGATACCGGTAATACCTAAAACACCAGGTGCAATGGCGGCAATAGGACGAAGTCCACCGGTGAGTTCCTCCGGTGCAAATTGAAACATATGACGGGTTACTAAAATTTTATTTACTACTTTAGGACCCAATGCATCAGGTGTAGCATTCCAATTGCCCAAACCAACTATTAAAAAATTACTGTCCGAAGCTAAATTAAAACCTTTGATTAAATCTTTTAAAACTCCGGCAAAACTTTTTGTGATATTTTTATGGGCTTCCCAGTTATTATGTCTCAGTTCCTTAGATTCTATCGTTACATAAGAACCTTGAGGGCGTCCCATTGTTTGTTCACCTTTTTGGTTGGTGATCTTGATTAAGGTAGTAGTGCCCCCGGGAAAACGGCTTTGCTCATGTATTACTCCATTTATTTCTCTGCCGGTTTCGCCTCGTATTAATTCGTGAGCTTCTACCGCTAAATCTAAAAATGGGTTTAGCTTTTTATAAAATGAGTGGTTGGTCAGTATAATCACCTCATAACATGTTATTTTCATATTTTCCCAAAGCTAAAGTTTCTATTCTTTTTATTCAATTGTTTTAGGAGGTAGTTAATGGTATAATAATATCAGAGGTGATCCGGCGTGAAGGTGCGTTGTATGTTTTGCGGTGCAGAGCAAGAAATTAATAAAATACATAAGGACTACCAGCGTTTAGCAAAGGAGCCGAAAGGAATATTTGTTTGCAATACCTGTTCTGATAAAGCACGCTCCCAAGCCTTAAAAACACAAAAGAGTGCAAAACCAATCTAAAAAAAGGCCAATTTGGCCTTTTTTATTGAAACGAGAAAAGTTTTTAAACTTTAATGGTTGTATAATTGCTGATAAACAATTATTAACGACATGCATATAAAAGTGATCTAAAAAAACGTATTTACTCAAATCAACTGCCAGGCTAATTAACCGCTCAACCCTTATTTTAAAGTGACCAGTGCATCTGCTGCTTTAACGCCCATGCCCTTTTCCCCAACAATCAGCGGATTAATTTCTAATTCAGCAATTAAGCCCTCTAAATCAATGGCCATTTTTCCTAAATTCATTATAACGGACAGAAGGGCATCCATGTCTGCGGGGCCTAGATTCCGAAAAGATTCCAGAATGGGAAAGCCCTTTAATTTTTTTAACATTTTTTCTACTTCATAGGGTGCTAACGGAGGTATGCTTGATACAAAATCTTTTAAGACTTCAACAAAAATGCCGCCCAGCCCAACAACAATGCTATTACCGAAAATTTGATCATTTTTTATTCCAAGTATAATCTCTCTACCGGGAGGAAGCATTTCTGCCACTAGCATTCCTTCAAGCCGTGCATTTGGAGCAACTGATTTTACTCGGTTTAAAATTTGATTGTAGCCATTTGCTACTGCTTCTTCCGTATCTAGGTGTAATGCTACTCCCCCGACCTCGGTTTTATGCAAAATATCCGGAGAAAGAATTTTCAAAACAACAGGTAAGCCGATTGATTTGGCAATTGATACCGCCTCTTCCGCTGAAAAAGCAATTTGTTCCTTAGCAATAGGGATATTATAAAGATTCAACAAATTCTTTGCTTCCCTTTCGTTGAGCTTAGCCTTGTTTAATTTTTTTAAGTATTGGGCACCGGGATTGTTCGTATCATTATCAGGGCTACTAACCTTGCTTAAGGAATCTTGTTTTAGGCGGTATTTCTCTGCATAATTGGCCCAGGCTGCCAAAGCTTTGGCTCCATGCTCCGGTTGGGAGCTATTGGGTAAGCCTGCTAGTCGAATCAAATCTTGTGCCAGTAAGTGATCTTGCTCATCATGGCTCCAGGCAACACACATTAAAGGTTTATTCGTATTGGCATAGGCATTTGTAATATCAGCAACAATTGTGGAGGTGGCTTCCTGCCCCATAACATTAAAATGCAACATGATTAAATCTATATTTGGATCCTTAAATAAAATTTCTAGGGCTTGCCTGAGCATTCCTTCTTCAACCATAGCCTGGGAGGTCAGATCAACGGGATTCCCCGGGGTAACAAAGGATGGCAAAATTTGCTTTAATTTTTCCATTGTTTCTGAGGAAAGGGCGGTTACCTCAAGACCTGCATCGGCACAAAGATCCGCTAAATAAACGCTGCCGCCACCTGAAGTAGAAAGTATGCCGATTTTTTTACCCTTAGGGAGTTTTTTATCCGCAATTAAATTAAGCATAGGAAGCATTTCTTCAACTCCATTTACACGGATAACACCTTTTTGGTCGAATAAACCTTGGTAAATATCGTCATCCCCTACCATGGATCCTGTGTGAGACTGAGCAGCCTGTGCAGCAACTTGATGTTTGCCCACTTTTAGAATCAACAGAGGGATTCCTTTTTTTAGTGCTTCATCGGCAACTTTAGCAAAATTTTTGCCGTTTCTGACACCTTCCAAATAGCCCCCAATTGCTTTGACATCAGTATATTTAACCATATATTCTATAAAAGTTGTGAAATCCAAGTCGGCTTCATTGCCGGTACTGACAAGGATCTGTGCACCTAGACCCTGTTTTTGTGCTTCCGCATAGGTGATTGTTCCAAAACCCCCGCTTTGACTGATGAAGGCAAACGCATTTTCTTTAACAACCTTTTCCGGGTGATGGCTTACCGCAAAGTTAGCCATTACTTTTTCAGGTGCATTGACCAATCCTAGACAATTGGGGCCGACAAATCTTAGTCCAGCGGGTTGAGCGATTGCTAAAAGCTCTTTTTGTAATTCCAGGCCGTTTTTACCCGTTTCCGCAAAGCCGGAAGTAAAGATTATGGCAGTTTTCACCTTTTGTTTTACACACTGCTTTAAAGCGGTTGCAACATCTTTGGCTGGTACCGCTATAATGGCCAGATCCAGTGGTATAGGAATATCTGTCAGGTTACTATAGCATCTCAGGCCGTTTATTTCTGTGTAGCGTGGATTAACGGGTAAAATTTTTCCTGCATAACCGCTGGCTAAAAGAGCAGCTAATGGTTGCCCTCCGGGTTTCATAGGATTTGAAGAAGCTCCGATAATGGCAATACTTTTCGGTCGAAACAGGGCATGCAAGTTTTCTAGATGTTTCATGTCAGTCCTCCTAAATGTATATTAACCTATCTAATATTCACCATTTTTTGAAGGTTACCTGCAATACAGTATGTTTATATTTGAATAGACCATAATTTTAAAAAAGAATTTAAAAAGCCGCCTTAGGCGGCTTAGTTGTACATTGCCCCCACAGGCGATAGGTACCTTTATTGTTCGCCTGTGGGGACTGGGAGAGGAGAAACCGGAGGAAGAGCTCATGGGGGAGGGTTATTTTTATATAACCACTAAGCTCTTCTGCAAAGCACTTTGCTACTTGCTATTATGAACCTTTGGGAAAGATAATATACGAAAGATGGAGGTTTTTTTAAAAATGTGCCGAATTTTGTTTTAAAGGAGTCTTTTACTATTAAATCATGTGTTATAATAGCAATGGGTGAATTTGAAGATGAGGATAATTGCAGGTAAAGCAAAGGGAATGATGTTGCAAGCTCCTAAGGGCTACGCAACAAGACCGACAGGCAGTAGAGTTAAAGAGGCTCTGTTTAATACAATCCAAGGATTAGAACCAGAAGCGAGAGTGTTGGATCTCTTTGCGGGATCCGGGGCACTTGGTCTAGAAGCTTTAAGTAGGGGTGCTAGTTCTGCAATATTCGTGGAAAACAGTGCCGGGGCTCTTAAGTCACTTACATATAATATAAAAAAAGCAGGTTGGCAAGAACGAGTGAAGATTATTCCATCGGATGTATTATCATTTTTGAATTCCTATAAGGGGAAACCTTTTGATTTGATTTTTATGGATCCCCCATACAATTGTGAAAAATGGCCCGAAATTTTTGGTTTGTTATCTGAAAGAAAAATGCTAGAGGGTTTGGGGATGCTTGTTTGGGAGTTGCCTGCCTCTATGGTGCAAATTCAGCCGGTTAAAGGATTTGAATTGGTAAAAAAGAAACAATACGGTGACACCGCATTATTGTTTTATAAATCTGTAAAGGGGGAATCAGATAATGGATGTGTTTGAAGTACTAGATGAGTTAGAGGATATTGTTGAAAGCGGCTCCAGAATTCCTTTATTGGGTAAAGTGCTGGTAGATTTAGATGAGGTATTGGACTGTATAGATCAAATCCGGGCGGTTTTACCGGAAGAAATAAGACAGGCCAGATGGGTTGCCAAAGAAAAGGATAGAATGATTAAGGAAGCTCAAGAAGAAGGAGAAAAGATTATAAAAAAAGCACATTCTCAGATTGAACAAATGGCCTTAGAAAACGCTATTGTGAAGGCAGCAGAGCAAAAAGGGCAAGAAATTTTAAGTAAAGCCCAAGCACTTGATCTCGAGATGAAAAAAGGAGCCTTCCATTATGCAGAACAAATTTTAATACAATTGGAAAACAACTTGACAAAAGCTCTAACCAATATTAGCGAAGGAAAAGCAGATCTGTATAGCAGCATAAAAGAGGACTCATAATAACAGTTTATTATTTTTTCAAAAAACCTGATTTTTTTAGGATAGATGCTAAGAAATTCAGGATAAAATATAGGGCCGCTATTATAAAAATGATTTTGCAAATCAAAATAGCTTTATTTAAACCACTTAAAATAGCTATAGGGGCCTTGCTTACACCTAACACAGAAAGGTTTTTATTAAACAGGAGGTAAGCAAGTGTGGTTGCAATAGCCCCCTGTAGAATTCTGGCGGAAAAATAAGGGATGGATGAAATATTTTGATCGCTTATAAATGCTGCTACCTGAGCATGAACTGATAGACCTGCCCATCCCAAAATGAAGCTGATACATAGGAGCTGTTGCAAAATAGGGGCACCACTTTCTGAAATCATTTTAATGCCAATGGTCATTTCAAAAATTCCGCTTGACAACGGCAACATTAGGGATGGAGCAAGACCGAAGGGGGCAAAAATCAGCCCCAGAAGCTCGGCGATTATTTTTAATATCCCTAAAACGGAAAGGATTTCAATTAGCACCGAAAAACTAATTATAAAGCCGCCTATAATAAGCATTTTTTCCATAGAGTTTTTAGCGGCATCCCGTAGAACGCCCCCCAAGGGTTTGGATTGAGAGAGGTAGGTATAGTGCATGCTTGTGAACGCCTGAACTAGCAGCTGGAATAAATCTGTAGAGACTGCTTTTGAATGCTTTCTGGAAGAGAAAATGCCCATTAAAAGCCCTATTAAAAGGTTAGCAAGGTAATGACTAAATGCCAGTATTTTGCCAAGCTGTGGTTGTTCTAAAAAGCCGACAGAAATTGAGC
>CAZCQT010000068.1:0-2068 GCA_964500905.1 uncultured Moorellales bacterium | reverse complement strand
AAAAGAGGGGATGCATTATTAGTAAAAGAAACTAAGCGAGCAGCTTCACTTTTATTTAGATGCCGTTCTTTGTGTAACTGAGAAGTTAAAATGCTCCCTATCGGTGCCCCCGAGGTGAACCCGGCTGTTAACACAAATGCACCCCTGCCGGGAATGTTGAATAGTGGTTTCATGATGGGCTCTAACAGTATTCCTAAAAAATCTATTACTCCAAACCTTGATAACAGTTCAATCATGATGAAAAATGGGAATAACCCCGGCATTACAAATTGCCACCAAGTATCCAAGCCTTTCTTAGCTGCAGAAAAAATGAAATTTGGGTAAGAAATCAACAAAATAGAAAAAAGAAGTAGAAAAAACAAATGAGAAAACGAACGGAGTCCTTTTTTGTATCTTTTAGATAGAAAAAAGAAAAACATAAAGGTTGACCTCCCCCAAACTTCTTTTATAATCTATACTGTCAAGAGGTTTCTTAGCACCTTTAAGGGGAAAACTTTAAAGGAAATGTGAATGGGGGGGAAAACATGAACCATCGGCCAAGAGTGGGTTTGGCCCTGGGGGGCGGAGCCGCCAAAGGCTTCGCACATCTTGGGGTGTTGAAGGTTTTAACAGACGAGGGAATTCCTATAGATTTAATTGCAGGTTCAAGTATAGGTAGTTTTTTTGGAGCCTTATACGCTCTCGATGTAAATTTGGATTTCTTAAAAAAGTTTTTAGTACAATTGCCCCAAAATCAATTTTTGGATTTTACTGTTCCCAGGTTAGGTTTGATTAAAGGAGATCGCTTGGAAGACTTGCTGAGAATTTTGACCAAGAATAAAGATTTTTCACAATTAAAAATACCTGTTTATGTAGTTGCTGTTGATATAAAAAAGGGAGAGAAGGTAGTTATCAACGAAGGCCTGCTGGCGGATGCCATTAGAGGCAGTATAGCTGTTCCGGGAATGATTGCCCCTAAGCCTTGGAAGGATAAGCTGTTAGTGGATGGAGCAGTTTTGGAAAGGATACCTGTGGGGGTGGCAAGGGAAAAAGGGGCAGACTTTGTAATTGGTGTGGATGTGAAATTCGGGGGTGAAAGAGTAAACGAGCTTAAAATCTCTAACATTTTCGATGTGTTTATTAATTCTATTGAGTTAATGGAAAGGGAAATTGCCGAGGCATATCTTTCAGGGGCTGATATTTTAATTCAACCGGATTTATCTCACATTTCCAGCACCGATTTTTCTCAACTAGAAGAATGTGTCAATATTGGAATAGAAACCGCAAAAAAGGCGGTTGGTTTTATAAAAGAGGCCCTTAAACCAGGCAAAATAAAGCGTACTGATAGCCCTAATTAAATGCATAAAGGAGGAAGCATATGAAAATTTTAGTTATTAATTCAGGCAGCTCTTCAATCAAGTACCAATTGTTTGACATGAAAGATGAAACGGTATTAGCAAAGGGCCTAATTGAGAGGATTGGTCTCCCCGATAGCGTATTAAATCATCAAGTTACGGGTAAAGATAAAAAAACTTTTGTCTCAGATATTAAAGATCATGAGCAGGCCATAAAAATGGTTTTGGAGGTTTTGGTTGATAAGGAGGATGGAATTTTAAACAATATTACAGAAATCGATGCAGTTGGACATAGGGCTGTGCATGGGGGGGATGAGTTTTCTAAATCAACTTTAATAGATCAGAATGTTAAAGGGATTCTTGAAAGACTTTCGGATATTGCACCTTTACATAATCCTCCCGGTATAAGGGGAATGGAGGCCTGTGAGCAGGTTTTACCCGGGGTTCCCCAGGTGGCGGTCTTTGATACCGCCTTTCATCAAACAATGGCATCCTATGTATATTCTTATAGTATACCGTATGAATTATATGAGAAATACGGTATCAGACGCTATGGTTTTCATGGTACTTCTCATAAATATGTATCTCATAGGGCGGCCCAGCTCTTAGGCAGACCAATTGAGGAAACAAAAATTATTACCTGCCATTTAGGCAATGGGGCTTCACTGACTGCAATAGATGGAGGTAAATCCATTGATACCAGTATGGGTTTTACTCCATTGGAGGGTTTGACC
>CAZCQT010000067.1:0-8139 GCA_964500905.1 uncultured Moorellales bacterium | reverse complement strand
GCAGTGTTTAAGAAGGCAACAACAGAAGGTTTCAAGGTTGCTGTAGTGGGAAATGAGTACAAAGGGGGTTTTAATGAAGACCCTCAACTTGTGGTCTCTACTTCTAGGATGAATAAAATTTTAGAGGTGGATAGGGACAACATGTTGGTAATTGTGCAGGCCGGGATTAATACCGCCGCATTCCAACAGGAATTGCTGGAGGGAGGTCTGTATTTTCCACCGGATCCGCTAAATAGGGCCAGTAGCACACTGGGTGCAAATGTAGCTACCAGGGCAGCAGGGCCCAATGAAGCCAACCACGGTGAGGTAGTTGATTTTATGCTGGGATTAACCGCGGTCCTGCCTAATGGCGAAATTTTTAAGGTAGGAGGTAAAAACTACAAGAACGTAGCTGCTTTGGATTTGAACCGTTTTTATGGCGGCTCTTACGGCAGATTGGGAGTTATTACCGAATTAATTTTTAGATTATTACCAAAACCCGAGGTTACCGTTTCAGCATTTTTAAAATTTCCTTCTGTAAAAGAAGCGGCCCAAGTCGCCAGTTTGTTGACTACTAGTGGTGTGATCCCAAATAAGCTGGAAATATTGAATCGTGAACTTATTAAGCAGGTAGAGAGTGAATGGCCGGCAGAATACTTGGCAGACGGTGTAGTTTTAATGGAGCTTGAAGGCTATCAGGAATCCATTGAATATCAAAAAGAAATTATTAAAAAATCTCTTGGTGATAGAGTTAAAGGCTTTGTAGAATTATCGGATGAGGAAGCAGCCAAGCTGTGGCAACTTCGTGATAAAATTGGTACAAATCCTATAGTGTTAGAGAAGCAAATGCATTTAGCAGTTGATCCTACCAGGCTTTCGGATGCTGTAAATGCAATTTTTGAAATTAAAGAAGGCTCCTTGGGATTAACTATACGGGGGAGTGCAGCTAGGCTTTATCCGATCTTTTTTGGGCTTGATGAGGAAAAGGAATTGCAAGTTAAAGAAAAGGTTCAACAGGCTATTGAAGGTTTAAATGGGGTAGCTTTGAGAAACGGCTTGGATTACAATCCGGAAACCAATTCTGAAGTGGAATTAATGAACAGTTTATTCGCAATATTTGATCCCAACGGGATAATGGTGGTTTAAGAAAGGGGGGAATTAAGATGTACGAAGCTGTAGTTGCACAATTAAAGGAAATAGTTGGCAGTAAGAATGTAAGCGTTTCAAAAGAGCAACTGATTAATTTTGGTTTTGATGCTACCCTGCCCCAATACAGGCCGGAAATTGTTGTTTTTGCTACTACAACCGAGCAGGTTTCAAAAATTATGAAGGTAGCTCAAAAGAACAAGGTTCCTGTAACACCCAGAGGTGCCGCAACCAATTTAAGCGGAGGTTCTTTGCCTGCTTCCGGAGGTATTGCACTTTCTCTTACTAAAATGAACAAAATTTTGGAGATAGATACAGAAAACTTGGTTTGTGTAGTTCAGCCGGGCGTGGTTAATCAGGATTTGCAAAATGCTTTAGCTGGAACAGGCTATTTTTATCCGCCAGATCCCGCAAGTATGAAGGTTTGCACCATAGGCGGTAATATTGCCGAGTGTGCCGGTGGCCCTCGTTGTTTGAAATTGGGGGTTACAAGGGATTACATCTTAGGCCTAGAGGTGGTCTGGCCCGATGGAAGAGTTAGTACCTTAGGCGGCAGATTCGCAGGAGATAAGGATCTGGACTTAATTCGCTTAATGGTTGGTTCAGAAGGAATGCTGGGCATTGTTACCAAGGCTTGGTTGCGTTTAAAGCCGGTTTCAGAAGCCAAAAAAACTATGCTGGCCGTTTTTCATGAAGTGGTAGATGCCAGCAAGACAGTTTCCGATATTATAGCCAAAGGAATTATTCCCTTAACACTGGAATTACTTGATAACCTCTTAATTAACTGTGCGGAAGACTTCGCTCATATTGGACTTCCCCGTGATGCGGGTGCAATTTTAATTATTGAAGTTGACGGCTACGCCCCCGAATTAGATCGGCAGGTAGAAACGATTCAAAAGATGTGTGAAGCCAATAATGCGAGGGATTTCCAGATTGCTCGTTCAGCGGAGGAAGTAGATAAGCTGTGGACTGCACGGCGAGTTGTAATTGGTGCTGTTGCTCGTAAGAGGCCATCCTATTCTTTGCAGGATGTAACAGTGCCAAGAAGTAATTTTCCCGTTATTTCTAAAAAGATTGTAGAAATCAGCAAGGAGTATGATTTGCCCATAGGTATTTTGGCTCATGCCGGAGATGGCAACTTGCATCCTCTAGCCCTGTTTGATGCTCGTAATGAAGATGAAGTGGAAAGGGTGCATAAGGCGGAAAAAGAAATTTGCCAAATAGCCTTAGATTTGGGTGGAACTATTAGTGGGGAGCATGGTATCGGACTTGCAAAAATGGATTTTCTAAAGTGGCAGCTTTCCCCGGCTGCAATAGATTTAATTGTTGGTATCAAGAAAACTATTGACCCCAACAATATTCTCAATCCCGGTAAGATGGTGGAGGTGAGCTAGATGGACATTCTGGAAAGAGTATATGAAGCTCTGTATCAGTGTAATAAGTGTGGGTTCTGTCAGGCAACTTGTCCCACCTATCGGAATTTATGGGATGAAAAGTATACGGCTCGTGGTCGTATCAGACTGATCCTGGCAGTAGCAGATGGAGATTTGGAGAGAACTGCTGAATACGAGGAAGCGATTAACACTTGTCTGACTTGCCACCAGTGTGCAGTTACCTGTCCCAGTGGTGTTAAGGGAGATGAACTGGTTTTAGCTGCCCGTCAAGATCTTTTTGAAAAAAAGGGTTTGCCCTTTATTAAGAGAATTCCTTTACAGAGAGTATTGCCAAGTCGTAGTGTTAAGAATATGGCCTTTGGTGCATTTCGTATTTTTAAAGGCATTTTGCCCTCTTCTTTCAAAGGAGTAGATATTAAGGGCCTGCCGGTAGCATCAAAATCCTTTACCGGCTCTACAGTGGAAATTCATAAGCCGGAAGGCGAACCCAAGGCGAGAGTAGCCTATTTCGTTGGTTGTATGACGGATTATACTTTACCCGGGGTAGCTCAGGCTGTTGTCAAGGTTTTAACAGCTAATGGAATAGAGGTAGTTGTACCCAAGGCACAAAACTGTTGCGGCCTACCCATGTATACCTATGGGGATTTAGGTACCGCGTTGAAAATGGCCAGAGAAAATATGGATGTCATTGAAAAATTCCAAGTTGATGCTGTTATTACTGCTTGCGGCTCCTGCGGCGGTATGCTGGTAAAGTATGGCGAATTGTTTGAAGGTAAACCTGAAGCGGAAAAAGCCAAAGCCTTTAGCGACAAGACCTATGATGTTGCGGAATATTTAATTGATAAAATTGAATTGGATACAGGAAAATTTGGCAACCTACCAATTAAGGTCACTTATCACGATTCCTGCCACTTGGCAAGGGGCATGAATGTAGTTAAGCAACCTAGGGAATTAATGAAAAGAATTCCCGGTGTAGAGTTGATCGAAATGAAGGATGCAGACCAATGCTGCGGTGCCGCCGGATTATTCCAGGGACTGTATCCGGAAATATCAACTAAAATTACCGGTAACAAGATTGAAAATGCTAAAAACACAGGTGCCGAATTTGTTACGGTTGATTGCCCTGCCTGTCTGCATCGGATTCAAGGCGGAATCAATCAAAATAAAACCGGGCAAAAAGTGGCCCACATTGTTGAGGTATTAGCAGCAGCCTATGATAATAAGGATAAATTGGATTTAGTCAGATAGTTTGTTCTTCAAGGGAGTATGTTTTGAAAAAAGCATATACTCCCCTAACATAAACTTTAATTTTGAAAGGAGTAATGTTTTATGTATCAATTAAATCCCCCCAATCGTATTTTATTGGGACCGGGGCCCAGCGATGCTCATCCCCAAACCTTGCAAGCCCAGGCATTGCCTTTAATAGGTCACATGGATCCTGAGTTCGTTAGGATTATGAATGAGGTAGCAGAAATGTTAAGAGAGGTCTACGGAACAAAAAATCAACTGACACTACCTATGTCAGCCACCGGTAGTGCAGGTATGGAAACAGTATTTGTGAACCTAATAGAGCCTGGTGATAAGGCTTTGATTTGTGAAAACGGCTTGTTTGGCGTAAGAATGATTGATGTAGCCGAAAGAGCAGGGGCCCAGGTAACTGTAGTTAATGCACCTTGGGGAGAAGCAGTTGACCCTGCAAAAGTTCAGGAAGCTTTAGCTAAAGATAAGTTTAAGGTTGTAGCTATTGTTCATGCAGAAACTTCTACAGGAGTAAGACAGCCTTTGGAGGAAATAGCCAAGATGGCCCATGCCAATGGTGCTCTTTTTGTGGTTGACTGTGTTACTTCTATTGGTGGCATTCCTATTGAGGCGGACAAGGTAGGTATTGACGCATCCTATTCCGGTACACAAAAGTGCCTGTCGGCTCCACCGGGATTATCCCCTGTAACTTTCAATCAGCGTGCAGTTGATGTTATTATGAACCGCAAAACTAAGGTGCAAAGCTGGTACTTGGATTTAAGTATGATTGCAAAATATTGGGGTGGTGCAACAAGGGCTTACCACCATACTGCTCCTATTTCCAGTGTTTATGCTATTCATGCTGCATTGAAGCTAATCCACGATGAAGGATTAGAAAATGTATATGAAAGACATGCTATAACCGGCTTGGCTTTACACAAAGGCTTGGAAGCAATGGGCCTGGAATTAGTAGTTAAAAATCCAGATCACCGTTTGCCTGAACTTACCACCTTCTACATTCCGGAAGGGATCGAAGATGGAGTAGTTCGCAGCCGCCTTCTAAACGAATATGGCATTGAAATCGGCGGAGGTTTAGGAGTGCTGGCAGGCAAGATCTGGCGTGTTGGCCTAATGGGTCATTCTTGTCGCAAACGTAATGTAATGCTGATATTGGCAGCTTTAGAAACTGTATTATCCGATATGGGCTACAAATGCGAAAAAGGTGCTGCCTTGGCAGCAGCCGACGCAGTATTTGCCGGCAAATAAATAAAGATCAATAACAATCAAACCCCTTGTCCTTAGGCAGGGGGTTTTGCTATTGAGTTGACGGTTAAGTCAGTGGAAGGTACAATTAAGATAATAAATGGAAATCATGTTTGCTAAAGACGTAATTGATTTTTTGATATAAAAGAAGGTGGATAATGATGCAAGATAAGCTGATAGCTTTGTTGCTGACTTTAGCTTTATTGCTTAGCGGCTGTGGTTTAAAAGAAAAAGCTACATTGGGTGATGCGGGGAATAACGACAAGCCTATTGTGGTAGCTACTATTTTTCCTATTGCCGATCTGTTAAAACAAATTGGTGGTGAAAAGATAGAGGTAATAACCCTTTTGCCCGCCGGAGCCAGTCCCCATCACTTTGAAATAACTCCCAGGGAAGCAAAAGCAATTAGCCGAGGGGAGCTTTTGGTCTCAGTGGGAGCAGGCTTGGATCCTTGGGCAGAAAGAATTGCTAAAGGGCTAGTGGGGCAAATAGCCCAGTTGGTCATTAGTGATGGTTTAACCTTATTACCTTTCAAAGGGGGAGAGCATCATGATCATGATGTCCCTGCAAATAGGGGGGATCCCCATATTTGGTTAGACCCCATTTTTGTCAAGGAAGAAATAGCACCAATGTTAACTGAAGCTTTACAGGAGCATTGGCCGCAACATGGGGAGGCATTTCAAAACAATTTGTTTAGCCTACAGGAACAATTGGAGGAAATGCATCAAAGCTTCTCTCAAATTGCGGCGGATTTTACCGAAAGAAGATTTATTTCTTTTCATAGCACCTGGGCCTACCTTGGCAAACGCTATGATTTATCAGAGATAGAAAGTGTTTTAGAATACCCGGGAGAAGAGCCTTCCGCAGGCTGGCTGGCCGGATTAATTAAATTGGCTAAGCAGGAACAGATCAACACCATTTTTATTGAGCCCCAGTTTAATCCTAAACCGGCAGAAATTCTTGCCCAGGAAATTGGAGGAAGGGTTTTTGTTTTAGATCCCTTGGGCGGGGAGAATGTGGATGGCAGGGATGATTATTTTAAGCTGATGAATTATAATTTCTCTATTTTGCGGGAGGCATTAAAATAAATGACTATTCTCCGGGGAAAAGATATAGAGGTTTACTTTGGTTCGAAGTTGGTGTTAAAGGACATCAGCTTTAGTGTCAGGGAGGGGGAGCTTGTCGCTATTATTGGGGCCAATGGGGCAGGGAAAACCACCTTGTTGCGGGTGCTGTCGGGAATCATCAAACCCTCTAAGGGAGATGTTCTGTTTTTTGATAAGCCCATTAAAAACGTTGATCTTAAACAACTGGCTTATTTACCCCAAAAAAGCAATTTTGACGATCAGTTCCCTCTAAGAGTTTTTGATATGGTGCAGTTGGGTTGGGGAACAAAAGGGATCTTTGGCCGGAACGGTCAGAAGGAGATTAAAAATGTAACATGGGCCTTGGAGCAAGTAGGTTTGGAGGACTTTGAAAAGCGGTTTTTTACCGAGCTTTCCGGGGGGCAGCAACAATTGGTTCTATTAGCCAGGACGCTTTATGCAAGGCCCAGGTTAGTATTTTTGGATGAACCTACTACTGGGCTGGATCCCCTGGCCAGGAAAAGGTTTTATGACCTATTGGTTTCCTTGCGGGAAAGACTTGGCTTAACCATCTTGATTGTTTCCCATGATCAAGAAGCCGTATTGGAGGTAGCCAGCAAATTACTGGTTTTAGCTGAAGGAAAGCTGGTTTATGATGGCGAGCCTGTAGAACTGGGATTGTGGGACAAAGCTTCTATCCCCCTATCCCAAGGTGGTGATTAAATGGAAATGCTTAGCTTTGCTTTTATGCAGAGGGCTTTAATCGCAGTTTTGTTGATCGGTTTGGTTTCATCTATTGCAAGTTTTTTCGTGATTCTCAGGAGATTGGCCTTCATCGGGGCTGGTATTTCTCATTCTGCCTTTGGCGGAATAGCTCTTGGATTGGTATTAGGTATTAACCCCTTGGGTACGGCCGGAATCTTCGGTGTGCTGGTGGCCATTTTTGTGGCTTGGCTTAGTCGTAAGGGAGCGGTATATGAGGATACCGCCATCGGAATTTTCTTCAGCGGAGCCATGGCCTTAGGAATTGCTTTATTAAGTTTGGGTAAGGGGTATTACGGGGATGCCATGAGCTATCTTTTCGGCAATGTTTTAGCAGTTTCCACCGCAGATTTATGGATTTTGGCTTTAACCGGTTTAATGGTACTGACTTTTTTATTAAGTTATTTCAGGGCCTTATTGTGTCTATCTTTTAACGAAGAATGTGCAAAAGCAAGCGGTTTGCCTGTTAATTTTTTATACTATGGTTTAATGATCAGCCTGGCCTTAACAGTAGTAGTGGCGGCTAAAACCGTGGGAGTGGTCTTGGCTTCCGCCCTTTTGGTAGTTCCGGGTGCCATTGGTTTTCAACTGTCAAAGGATTATAAAACGATTCTAGTGGTGAGCATTATCAGCAGCCTTGTATCTGCCCTGGCGGGACTTTGGCTTTCCTATCAATTTGGCTTGGCCTCTGGGGCATCAATTGTACTGGTAGCTACTTTAATTTTCTTTTTAGCTTTTCTTTTTTCACCTAAAAGAAGTGGTGTTTTTCGTTAATTTGTGACTGTTTGCAGGCGGCCAAAATTATTGGTTTTTTTGACTTTTCCTTGAAGGTACAAAAAAAAGTGAAAGCATTTGAGAAGTCTCGCAATCTGTTAATAATTAAAATTTTAAAAAGGAGAGGCTATGATGGGAAGATTGGTATTAGGCGGGATTGTACCTCATCCCCCTATTATGGTGGCAGAAGTAGGTAAAGGGGAAGAAAGGAAAGTAGATGCAACCAGAAAAGCAATGGAAAAGCTGGCTTTGCAATTAGTAAAAAAGCAGCCGGAGACCATTGTAGTAATAACCCCCCATGGTGCTGTTTTTTCTGATGCGATCTCTATTTCTTTACCGGAGCACTATGGAGGGGATTTAAAATCCTTTGGGGCAGGGCAAGTGAAATTGGATTACTCGGTAGATAAAGAATTGGCTGATCTAATTTGCAAGGCTGCCCTAAAAAAGGAGCTCCCCGTGATAAAATTAAATAACGATTTGGCTGAGGATTATAATAT
>CAZCQT010000066.1:0-8166 GCA_964500905.1 uncultured Moorellales bacterium | reverse complement strand
GGGTATTAGAAGGTTTGCATTTAAGTCTGCATTAAGATTAAAAACGCAATGGAAATCGCTTCCACTGCGTTTTTTCTATTATTGAGTCGTTTGTAGCTTTCTACCTTAATGGGCTAGTAGGCAGGTAAGATATTTGAGGGAAAAAAGTTATTTTATAGTATAAGGTTTTTCTACACCAATTTCACTAACCCTATTATCTTCATCAACAAAAATAACAGCAGGCTGGTGTGTTTTTGCTTCTTCATCAGTTAAATGTCCGTAACTTATAATAATAATAATATCGTCAACCTGCACTTGCCTGGCAGCGGAACCGTTCAGACAAATCTCCCCTGAACCTGCCGTTCCTGGTATTGCATAGGTTTCCAAGCGTGCACCATTGTTATTATTTACTATTTGTACTTTCTCGTTGGGCAAAATATCAGCGGCAGCCATGAGCTCACTGTCAATAGTAATACTGCCTACATAATTAAGATTGGCTTCCGTAACTCGTGCCCGATGAATTTTAGATTTCATCATAATGCGATACATTTAATCCACCTCCAAAAGCAAATTATCAATTAATCTTGTTTTGCCAATATAAGCTGCAATAGCTACGACTGCAGACACATCTATCACAGTTAGCTGGCCTAAATCAGCGGCCCCACGGATTTCTATATAGTCTATTTTCAAAGATGGTACTTGCAACAACCTTGTTCTGATGGCTTCAACAAGGGGTATAATCCTATCTTCCCCGGACAGGTAGAGCCGATGGCATATCTCCAAGGCTTGGTTTAAAGCCAGGGCTTCTTCCCGCTCTACAGGTGAAAGGTAGGCATTGCGGGAGCTCATCGCTAATCCATCTTCTTCCCGGACGATGGGTGCCATTTCGATAGAGATCGGCATATTTAGGTCGTTGGCCAGTTGTCTGATTACCAAGTATTGCTGATAATCCTTTTGACCAAAGTAGGCACTCTGGGGCTGGACAATATTTAAAAGCTTGGTAACTATGGTAGCTACTCCTGTAAAATGTCCCGGACGCGATTTGCCGCAAAGTTCTTCGGTAATCCCCTGTACCTCCACAGAAGTTAAGGGAGGGTATTGAGGGTAGATTTCACTGATATCGGGATAAAATATTAAATCTACACCTGCCCCTGCCGCCAGTAAAGAGTCTTTTTCAAGATCCCGGGGATAAACAGAAAAATCCTCTTTGGGCCCGAATTGCATTGGATTAACAAAGATACTCAATACAACAGCATCATTTTGTAACCTTGCTTTTTTTACCAGGCTAAGATGCCCCTGATGAAGAAAACCCATAGTGGGTACAAACCCAATTGTTTTACCCAGTTGCTTTTGTTTTAGGGTCCAGCTACGCATTTCCTGGATAGATTTAATTAGCTTCATGATAACTTTTACCTCACTATTTTAATTGATTATTCGTGGCCTGCATAGAGGGCTGCAAGATTTTCCCCGTCTAAAGTGTAGGTATGCTTTTCCTCTGGAAACCGGTTGTCCTCCACATCGGTTTTGTAATCTTTTAAAGCGGTAACAATTTCATCATGTAGATTTGCATATTTTTTGACAAAACGAGGCATTTTGCCGGATGAGATGCCTAGTAAATCATGCCAGACCAATACTTGTCCATCACAGTCTGCCCCGGCACCTATGCCAATAGTTGGGATAGTAATTGTTTTGGAAATTATTTTGGCCAAGGGGGCAGGGATACATTCTAAAACGATAGCAAAGGCACCGGATTTCTCCAGGGATTTGGCATTCTCGATTAGTTTTTGTGCAGCAGTTACACCCTTTCCTTGGACTTTAAAACCACCTAGCTGGTGAACTGATTGAGGTGTTAAGCCTATGTGACCTAACACAGGTATGCCGATTTCCGTTAAGGCTTTAATTTTTTTGCTTTGCTCGCTACCACCTTCCAGTTTAACCCCTTGGGCTCCCCCTTTTTGCAAAAAGCGGCCCGCATTTGCTATAGTTTCTTCCAAGGATCGGTGGTAAGAAAGAAAAGGCATATCTCCTACCACAAAGGTATTTCTAGCTCCCCGGGTAACTGCTTTGGTATGATAAATCATCTCGTTCATAGTAACAGGCAAGGTGGTATCATAACCCAATAGGGCCATTCCCAAGGAATCACCTACTAAAATCATATCCAAGTCGGCTCTTTCTACCATTAAGGCACTGGGGAAATCATAGGCAGTTACCATGGTAATCTTTTCTCCATCGGCCTTCTTTTTCTGCAAATCACTGATAGTCAGTCTTGCCATTTTTTGAACCTCCGTTCTCAAGTAATTCCATAATTTTATGGTAAGCGGTTGTTTCCAAAGAGTCTGCTTCCAATGCCAGTGCTGCCGTTAATTTTCCCAGAGCCAGGTAGGCAGGCAGTAATGCAGGCAGTTCTCCTATTCCCTCCAGATGATTTTCGATAGTAGTCACATCTCCTCTTACAATTGGGCCGGTTAAGGCTTTTTCCGGTGACAATTGATGAATGTTATTAAGGGAGCCTTGTACCAAAGGTACAAGAGCCTGTTGTGCATCGGCAGCAGGGAATCCCGCTTTAGTTAAACAATCAACACCCATTTGGATCAAAGTTACTAAAAAGTTGGAGACAATACTTGCACCTGCGTGATATAGCTTTTTGTTTAAATTGTCAGGTGCTATAACAAGTTGGCAAGCAAGACTCTCCACAAAGGGAGCAACCCAGGGTAATAATTTAGGGTCTCCTTCAAAGGTGAAGGTAGATCCTGGGAGATTAGTTAAGGCTTGTTCAAGCTGTGCCCAACTTTGTAAAGGGTGAAGCGAGCCGATGAGAATGTCTTTTTCTTTTAAAGGCCGCAATACTTCTACCGAAAGGCTTCCACTTAAATGCAAAACAGCTTCAACAGATTTTGGCTCTAGTTGGGCCAGCTGTTGTGCTATTTGATGAATAACTTTGTCCGGGGTAGTGATGAACAGAAGTTCTGCTTCTTGAATAATTTGCTCCAAATTACTGACAGCTAATAGGTGGTTTTTTAGCAGTATATTCTTTTGGCCGATTAACTTAGCAGAAACGACGCTGATTTGGTAACCTCTTTCGGCCAGCAGATAGGCCAGCACTGTTCCGGCTCTGCCCAAACCAATAATGCCTATTTTGTTCATGTCATACCCCCTTTTATTTTGAAGAATAAAAATGGCCTTTGGACAGGAATCCAAAAGGCCATTATACCTATATAGATAAAATGATTCTTCATTGTTTCCGTCTCGTTCCTAGTTGGTTACAAGCGGTAAATAATTTTTTTTTTGCAGAATAATTGCTTTTGTTATGGCTCCAAAGATGCCATACAAGCCTTTTTCTGAGATTATTGTAACACTGATTTTAATTGATTGCAAAGATTTTAGATAATAAAAGTATCGCAGTTTAAGGGCTATAGGCATTTTTCATTTCTTTAATCTTTTATGACAACCGGTGTTCCTCTGGGTATATTATCATAAAACCAATTTATATCCTCCATTGACAAGCGGATACATCCGTGGGAAGCCTTTTGCCCTAACTTTTCGGCTTCCTCGTCTATCATTTCCCTGTTTTCATCGAAGGGTAGGCTGTGGAAGAGGTAATTGTAGTTGAATCTGACCCAATTATAAGCACCCTGCTGAAATCTGGAGCTAAAAAAAGATTCTCCTCGATCACCGATAAGATAGATGCCCTCCGGTGTAAAATAATTATTTTCATCTATTCCCGTAGAGCATAAAAAGCTAGTTAAAAGCTCATTGTCTTCGTAGATATAAACCTGTTGTTCTTCCAGGGAAACTACTATCCCATATTTTTCGGCTAATGAAATTTCTTTTAGTTTATCTGTGGGAACAAAGCCTTCCAACAGTTTTGTGCTTTTATAGTCTCTGGTGGCAATCTTCGTAAAGCCATTATCCAGTTGTTCGATGACAGTTACCGCTAATATGTTACCATAATTTGAACCCAAAATTTTACTATCAAGAGAAGGTTCTTCTAAAATACTTATTAAAGTTATTTCACTGGCATTAAACACCGTGATTTTTTCAGGAAAAATAGGTTCTGGGTCTGGTTCTAGTTCTAATTCAGGTTCCGGTTCTGGCTCTGCTAATGGTAATTCTTCCGGTGGCAAAATTATACCCCCAACGGGATTATCTTCTTCCAATGCTTGAGAGGGTTGTCCATCACATCCGGTTAATATAGATATTAGTGCTAATGATGTTAGTAATATTAAAATAATCGAAAGTAATTTTGCTTGCTTCAATTTGGATACCCCTTTACCTTGTTATGTATTTTAAATATTTTTCATGGTTAATAATATCATAAACAAGATTGGAATTCATTAGTCATTTTTCATAAGAATTGCATTAATCCGAGCTTGGAAGGGTAAAAACCCTTGGTAATACATCGTTATTGCGATAAAAAAAAGCAGTAAAAACCTTGCTGGTATTTAAAGGCAAGTGGGATTTCTGAATATTATTTTTTTTTACTTGACAAGGATAACCAATTTACATAAAATAAAGATTAATAAAAGATTTATTTAAAAGTGATGCGGAAGGAAAGTAGGCTGGCGGATTTTTTTAGGGAGAGGGTGTCGTGACTGAAAGCACTCTTAAAAGGAAACCAATTGAAGTTCCCTTCTAAACTGTAGAGGTGAAAACAAAAGTAGCTTCTGTCGGGTTTCCGCCGTTAAAAGGAAGGGGTATCGGAGTAACTTCCCGTACTTTTTTACCAAGGGGGCAGTATATCTGCCAACTAGGGTGGTACCGCGAAAGCATAGCCTTTCGTCCCTAACAGGACGGAAGGCTTTTTTATTTACTTCGATCTACAAAAGTGGGTTATTTGCCAACTAGGGTGGTACCGCGAAAGCCACAGCTTCGTCCCTTGAGTCGTTGCTGTGGCTTGATTATTTATAGGGGGTGGTAAGAAAATAAAAGCTGGTACCAAACGGTATTCAGTATGCTTAATAAAATAACTTGTTAAAGATGAAAATTAGGGAGGAAAATTATGATGAAAAATTTAATTAAAAGTAAAAGTATTTTACTGTTGATAATTGGTTTATTGGTTTTAGGATTGTCTGCTTGCGGGCAAAGTACCGTACCTCAAGAGCCGGCTGATCCTTCTGCAGATAATATAGAAACTCCTTCAGCAACAGAAAAAGTTGTTAACCTAGGTATTATTCAGCTGGTTACTCACCCTTCTTTGGATGCAGCCAGAGTGGGTTTTATGGATATTTTAAAAGCCAATGGCTATGAGGAAGGAAAGCAGTTGAAGGTAGTTTTAAAAAATGGTCAGGGAGAGGTGCCCATTACCCAATCCATTGCCCAACAATTATCCCAGGATAAGTTAGATTTAATTTTGGCAATTGCTACTCCGGCCGCCCAGGCTATGGCCAATGCCACAAAAGATACACCTATTTTAATTACGGCGGTAACTGACCCTGTGGCAGCCAAATTAGTGCAGAGCTTAGAAAAACCGGGTACAAATGTCAGTGGTACATCTGATTATGTTTCAATTGCCGAGCAGCTGGGCTTGGTAAGAGAAATTATGCCCAACTTAAAAAGGTTAGGGGTAATTTATAATAGCGGTGAGGAAAACTCCTTAGTGCAAGTGGGCGAAGTGAAAAAATATGCCAAGGATAATGGAATAACTGTGGTGGAAGCAACACCAACAAACTCCAGTGAGGTTTTGCAGGCAGCCCAGTCTTTAATCGGAAAAGTGGATGCAATTTATGTGCCCACAGATAATACAGTGGTGTCAGCCCTCGAAGCAGTGATAAAAGTATCTTATGATAATAAAATACCGATGTTTCCGGGAGAAGGCGATTCAGTAGCCAGGGGTGGAGTGGCCACCGCAGGAGTAGATTACTACAAATTAGGTGAGCAAACAGGTTTACAGGCTTTGAAAATACTAAGTGGTGTCAAGGCAGCGGATATCCCCATAGAAACTCAGGAGCAAGTATCAGTGATAGTTAACTTGGTCGCTGCTGAAAAAGTGGGTATTGAAATTCCCAAAGAAGTGATGGACAGAGCCGTAGAAATAATTACAGAATAAACTAGGAGTGGGTTTCATTGAACCTGAAAATCTTAATTGGTGCGGTGGAATTGGGATTGATTTTTGGAGTAATGGCACTGGGGGTTTATATTACCTTCCGAGTGCTGGATTTTCCCGATTTAACTGTTGATGGCAGCATTACCTTAGGAGCGGCGGCAGCTGCAGTTTTAATTAGCAAAGGGTATAGCCCTTGGTTGGGCTTTGCCCTTGCTCCCCTTGTGGGTGCCTTAGCAGGGGTGGTAACAGGTATTTTACATGCTCGCTTTAAAATTGCCCCCCTGCTGGCTGGTATTTTGACCATGACAGGTCTTTATTCAGTCAATTTAAGGATTATGGGCAGGGCCAACCTACCTTTATTGGGCACGGATACCCTGGCAGACAGTTTGTTTTTTCTGGGAATTCCTTTGCAATACAGGTGGATTACTTTTGGCTTAGTTCTAATTGTAATGATCGTTTTCTTACTCTATTGGCTTTTTCAGACCGAATTAGGCTTAGCCCTCAGAGCTACGGGAGATAACGAGATGATGATAAAAAGTCAGGGTGTTAATGTAGATGGAATGAAAATTTTTGGTTTAGCGTTGGGAAATGCGTTGGTAGCTTTATCCGGTGCGGTAGTAGCTCAACTACAGGGCTTTGCGGATATGGGTATGGGGGTAGGGATGATTATTTCAGGACTGGCGGCAGTAATTATAGGAGAAATGCTGGTAGGTACTCGTACCATTTTAAGGGCTCTAGTTGCAGTAGTTTGCGGCTCGCTAGCCTATAGAATAATTATTTCACTGGTTCTCAGGATGGGGTTGCAGACTACGGATTTAAAGCTGGTCACAGCTGTTCTGGTAGTAACAGCATTAACTCTGCCCAAATTTGGTTTTAAAAAAAAGATTTTAGGCTTAGGGAGGTGGCCAGGTGCTGCAGCTAAGGAAAATAACTAAGGTTTTCAATAAAGACAGTGTCAACGAAAAAATTGCTCTTCGCGAACTGGATCTCACTTTAAAGCCCGGGGATTTCGTGACTGTAATAGGCAGCAATGGAGCCGGCAAATCAACTATGCTAAATGCAATTGCGGGCACCTGGCCTTTAGATCAGGGCAGGATTTTTGTTGGAGGGGAAGATATAACTCATCTGCCGGATTACAAAAGGGCTGGGCTGATTGGCAGGGTCTTCCAGGACCCAATGGTGGGAACCGCTGCCTCTATGACTATTGAAGAAAACCTGTCCATAGCCGCCAAAAGGGGGCTGAACAGGGGCTTTAAAAAGGGTATTAATAAAAATTTAAGGGCTCGCATGATTGAGGAGCTGGCTCACCTCGGATTGGGTCTGGAAAATCGTTTAAATACACCGGTAGGATTGTTGTCGGGTGGGCAAAGGCAGGCTCTGACTTTATTAATGGCTACCTTTAAGCAACCTCGCCTATTGATGCTGGATGAACATACAGCAGCACTGGATCCTAAAACCGGGGAAAAAGTATTGGAATTAACTGATGAATTGGTAAAGTTAATGGGCTTAACAACCTTAATGATCACTCACAACATTGTTGATTCTTTAAGAATTGGCAATAGAACCATTATGATGCATGAGGGACAGATTGTACTTGATGTAAAGGGTGAAGAAAGAAAACAATTAACCCCTCAGGATATACTTCGCCTGTTTGAAACGAATAGCGGCAAGTATTTGGCTAATGATCGGATGCTATTGGTAAAGCCCCCTGCCTTAACAAACGGATTTGCTAAAAAGGGATAGTTTAATAAAGGTAGCTTATGAATACAATATATTTACAATCATTTTCAAAGATATGAAGGAATTGCCCCATTCTTGGCGAAAGAAAATTACAACAAAAAGTCCGGTAATTGATTCTATTAAACTGTTTATGCTGGATTACAGGGGGTAGAAATTTGGTAGAGAACTTTTATATGACGGCAGGAGAGGCCAGGGGAAAAAGTTTTGTTGATCCGGTTTTTTCCGTATTAGCTGCGGCCAAAGAAGCCATTGCAAAATATGGCAAAGAACAAGTTGTTAATGCATCCATCGGGTCAATTTATGATGATCAAGAAAAATTGGCTACTTTTAGTACAGTGGTAGACTTATTAAAAAGCCTGCCGGCGGAAGATATGTTTGATTATGCGCCTATCAAAGGGGTAGCC
>CAZCQT010000065.1:0-8202 GCA_964500905.1 uncultured Moorellales bacterium | reverse complement strand
GGTCTGGAAACCGGTGATTTTGGTCAGAAGACCCGAGTTGGAATTACTATTCTAGGCAGCGAGCTGGGTGTCCAGGAAGTACTTCGGGGTGCGGAGCTGGCCCAAATTCAAAACCCGGATTTGGAAGTAGTGGTAATTGGCAGTGGAGTTGAAACTGCCTTGGAGCTGGCAGAGGCCCAAGATGAAGCCGCCGCCCACTCGTTAATGGATCAAATGCTGTCAAGCGGAGAGTTAGATGCGGCGGTTACCATGCATTATAATTTTCCCATAGGCGTATCCACAGTGGGAAAGGTAATAACCCCCAGCCGGGGTCGGGAAATGTTTTTAGCTACCACCACAGGCACTTCCGCTACGGAAAGACTGGAGGCCATGCTTAAAAATACTATTTATGGAATTGCCACCGCAAAGGCCTGTGGTAACCCAAGTCCCTCAGTAGGTATTTTGAATATTGACGGGGGCCGTCAAGTAGAAAGAGCCTTGATTAAGTTACAGGAAAATGGTTACCCGATTAACTTTGCTAAGTCCGCCAGAAAAGATGGGGGCATAGTGATGAGGGGTAATGATTTGCTGTTGGGTGCTCCGGATGTGATGGTGATGGACAGCCTGACTGGTAATGTTTTAATGAAAATGTTTGCCGCTTACAGCAGCGGCGGGAATTATGAAGCCCTTGGTTATGGTTACGGACCCGGAGTTGGAGAAGGTTATGATCGAATTATTTGCATTATCTCCCGTGCTTCCGGTGCACCTGTAATAGCAGGGGCAATTCGTTTTGCCGGAGATGCGGCAAAAGGTAGATTGCTGGCTTTGGCTGATAAAGAATTTGCGTTAGCAAAAAAAGCGGGTTTGGAAGAGTTGATAAAGGCAAGGGTAGAAAAAGAAACTGCTAAAGAAGAGGCCGCGGAAGTTGTTCAGCCGCCGGCAAAGACTGTTACTGCGGAAATACCAGGTATAGAAGTATTGGATCTGGAAGACGCGGTACAAACCCTTTGGAAAGCGGGGATTTATGCTCAAAGCGGTATGGGCTGTACGGGCCCCATCGTGATGGTCGCTCCTGAAGATTTGGGAGAATCCCGTAAATTATTAGCGGAAGCAGGATATTTATAAAAATAAGACCGGAAAAATTCCGGTCTTATTTTTATATGCATGCTTTATTTTTGAAGCGTAATTTCTCCCTGCACTCGGAATGACGCTGCCATAGAAGGCTCACTAAAATATTACTCTGAACGAAGTGAAGGATCTTGGCTGTATAGGTGGCAGGTATTTTACTTTTAAGTGCGAAATATAAAAGCAAAGCACTATTGGGAGGTGGTTTTTGAAGTGGGGCAGAATTTGGTATCTATTCGTTGGGACCAAGATAAACTCATATTATTGGATCAAACAAGGCTGCCATTAGCAACTGTTTTTATAGAAGTGGACACAATTGAGGAGATTTGGAATGCCATAAAAAAATTGATGGTCAGGGGAGCTCCGGCCATTGGTATTGCCGCTGCCTTTGGCTTGTATTTGGGTGTGAGAAACAGCATAGCTGTTGATTATGAAAGCTTTTTAAAAGAGGTTAAGGCTAAAACTGCTTACCTGGCAAGTTCACGGCCTACCGCAGTGAATTTATTTTGGGCTTTGGACAGAATGGAACAAATAGTGATAGGCAATATGCAGCAAGAAATTGAACAGCTTAAAAGCTTGCTTTTAGAGGAAGCACAGGCCATTTTAGCAGAGGATGAGGCTATTTGCCGACGGATTGGCGAGAACGGGCTAAAACTTTTAAAGGATGGTATATCCATACTGACACATTGCAATGCAGGCAGCTATGCTACCGCTCGCTACGGAACTGCATTGGCACCTGTCTACCTGGCCAAGGAGAAGGGCTGGCAAATTAAAGTTTATGTTGATGAAACCCGCCCTTTGCTGCAGGGCTCACGTTTAACCGCCCATGAGCTATTGATGAATGGAATAGACATAACTTTAATTACCGACAGCATGGCAGCCTATGTCATGCAAAAGGGTTGGATAGATGCTGTAATCGTAGGGGCAGATCGGGTAGCGGCGAATGGAGATACAGCAAACAAAATAGGCACCTATGGTTTAGCAATTTTAGCGAAGGAACACAATATACCCTTTTATATCGCCTGCCCTACTTCAACCATTGATTTAAACACCGCTGCCGGTAGAGAAATAATTATTGAAGAAAGAGATGCCTCAGAAATAATCCGGGGTTTTGGCAAAATTACCGCTCCCCCACAGGTAAAGGTCTTTAACCCGGCCTTTGATGTTACCCCCCATCAATATATCACCGCCTTCATCACGGAAAAGGGTGTGGTGTATCCACCCTTCAAGGCAAATCTGCAGATAATGCTGTAAGTTGTCATAAACAGGCAGGATAAGCGTGGTAAATGTCGAAGATCATTTACTAAAATTTGAATCATTTTTTACCAGAAAAATAATAAACTATTTAGACAGGGACTATAATATAAAATGCGGGGTGCATTAAACACTGGGATAAGCCAAATAAGGGGGAATGACGGAAAGCTATCAGGTGAAGATAATGTTTTTATTTGAACTGTTGTTGGCGGTGCTTATGTTGACACTCTTTTATTTGCTCTATGCTGAATGCTTAAATTATGTTCATTAGGAGGGACACTAAATGGCCTTATTTAATGATTTCAAAAAAAAGGTTGTAGGTACTACACAAAGTGCCGTCAAGGCAACTAAGGATCTGGCGGAATCCTCTAAGCTTAATTCTCAAGTAACTGATGAACAGCGAAAAATTGAAGGCTTGTACTCTAAATTAGGCAAGCTTTATTTTGAACACTTTGGAGATCAAGCTGAACAACCTTTAAAGGAACTTTGCGATGAGATTAAAACCGCCCAAGAAATAATTACTGGATTGCAGTTAGAAATTCAGCGGGTAAAGGGCATTAAAATTTGTCCTAATTGCGGGGCAGAATTAGCCTTGACTGTTGGTTTTTGCAGCGAATGCGGCACAGCCGTTGAGACTCCGGCGGCTACGGAAGAAAAGGAACCCATTATAGAAAAGTCAAAGCATTGTGCAAGCTGTGGAGCGGAATTAGAGGAAGGTGCACTATTTTGCAGCTCATGTGGACAAAAGGTATCGTAGAATAGAACCATAAATGTTTAATAATGTAGTACTTGATATTTAAAAAGCTGTTGCTTTGGAAGGCAACAGCTTTTAACATGTTTAATCTTCTTCTTCAAATTCTTCCTTGCTTACTCCGCAAACGGGGCATTCCCAATCTTCAGGCAGATCTTCAAAGGCAGTGCCCGGCTCGATTCCATTATCCGGATCCCCCTCTCGTGGATCGTAGATATAGCCGCAAACTGAACAAACCCATCTTTTCATGATATCCCTCCAACTAAATAATTATTATTTGTATTATAGCCTATAGGAAATAATTTGCAAGAGCATTTTAACAGGTGTTGAGATTACAAGCAAGTTATACAAATTATAAAACTTTCCAGGGATTAATTGTCGAATTTTACATGATAAAGATTGAGTTTTAATACAATTAAAAGTATGATTAAAGTAGCAAACTAGAAAAGCGAACGTATAATACTACCTAGGAATTTTTGAAAAAAAGTAAGAAAGGGGCTGACAGAATGAAAACCTTACTGGTATTATTGTTGGCGTATTTTTTAGGAGCTATACCTGTGGCTTTTATTTTAGTTAAACTCTTTTATGGTAGGGACATTAGGCAAGTGGGCTCCAGAACCGCAAGTGCACTGAATGTGGCAGAAAATCTAAGCTTTGGTTTAGGCATTTTATCCGCAGTATTCGACATTCTAAAAGCTGTGCTGGTAATGCTTTTGGCAAAATATTGGGTTGGCTCCAATATAGTGATGTTTCTTGCTCCGGTTTTAATTGTAACAGGTGATATTTTGACCCCCTTTCTTGAATTTGGCCGGAGTAAGGGCTTGGCGGCTATTGTAGGTATTTTGCTGATAGTAAAGTGGCCTGCCGCTTTTTGGTTGACTCTGCTTTTTGTAATCACAATGTTTGTATTAAGGGAATCAAACTTGGTTACCAATATCGGCTTGACTGCATTGCCTTTTATTACTTGGTGGCAATTAGGGGGCTTTGGAGGTTTTATTTTTGGCATAGCCATGCTTTTGCCTTTTGCGATAAAATATATCTGGGCGGGAAGAGGTTTATTGTCTTGGGGAAATACAAATCAACGCTTTAGATTTTTTTAAAGGGTAAAAAACTTTTGTTAATTTATCTGTGGAAAAGGGATTTTTTTGGTATAATGACTTAAAAGAAACTTTTATATTTATTTAAAAGCCATTTACCAAGGAGGTCACCATGTTAGGCGAGTTTAATGTGGCAAATTTATTTTCGATTGACTCTCAAGCCGCTTCAACAGCTATTAATCTGGCAATTGCAATTGGTATATTTCTTGCTTTTTTTATATTTCAAAAATTATTTATCAAGAATTTTTTCGGGTTTCTAGCCAGATTTACTAAAACCATCAAGCAGGACGCTGATGATCCGATTGTTTTGGCCTTTGAAAAACCGATGGGTCTGCTTTTTATTTTGCTGGGTGTTTACTTTGCATTAAACTACCTGCCGTTAACTGCATCCCAAAATGTGATTCTCCTAAAGGTGTTTCGTTCCTTTTTAATTGTAATTATCACTTTGGGATTTTTTAATTTGGTAGGAAACTACAGTTTAATTGGCAGCGGCTTGGAAAATATTTTTGGAGTTAAGTTTGAAAGTATATTATATCCCTTCGTTTCCAAAACAATGAAGGTTATTATTGGAGCCCTGGCGATTAGCATCATTGCCGGGGAATGGGATTATGACATAAATGGTTTTGTAGCAGGTTTAGGTTTAGGCGGCTTGGCATTTGCTTTAGCGGCTAAAGATACTGTGGCTAATATTTTTGGCGGTTTTGTAATAGTTACTGATAAGCCTTTTACCATAGGTGACTGGATTCAAACCCCTACTATTGAAGGCACGGTAGAGGATATTAACTTTAGGAGCACCAGAGTCAGGACCTTTGCCCAGGCTCTGATTACAATACCGAATTCCTTGTTGGCTAACGAACCTATTACTAATTGGAGCAGGATGGGTAAAAGGCGAATCAATTTCAGGTTGAGGCTACCTTATCATATAAGTAAGGAGCAATTGGAAAATTCGGTAACCGGCATCAGACACATGCTTGAGGGGCATCCCGGGATATCTCAGGATACCATCTTTGTTCGTTTGGATGGCTTTGATGACAGTGGCTATGGTATCTTTTTATATTTCTTTACTAAGACTACCAACTGGGGAGAATATTTAAAGATTAAAGAGGATGTTAATTATAGAATTATTCGTATTTTAGAACAGGAGGGTGTTTCTGTTGCTCTTCCCAGTACTGTGATTTATAAGGGGGAGGAAGGCAGGTTATACGAAACAGACCTTTTAAAATAAGCGGATGCAAAGAGGTTGGATCCCTTGTTTCGCTATAAAGGACCTACTAGGGTCTTTTTTTTATTGAACGACATTTTCCAGCAAAACTTCCCAGGAATCATCTTTTTATGATAAAGGAGATAACCGAATTAGCAAGAAATGCTTTGAACAAGAGTGAATAACTTATTTTATGTTAAAGGGGTGGTTCCAAAAGGCATTGTACATAGCTTAAGAAAATAATCATTGCTGGTTACAAATTGGAGGTGCTATTTTGTTAGCGGATGAACAATACTCATATAAGCTGAGGAT
The DNA here is from genome assembly GCA_964500905.1 of uncultured Moorellales bacterium. GTDB lineage: Bacteria > Bacillota > DULZ01 > DULZ01 > DULZ01 > JBBAFB01. The sequence goes on along the minus strand of CAZCQT010000065.1, from coordinate 2,483 downwards.
GGGGAAAAAGGGCTTAATTGCTCTACCGTCACAAGTGAAGAATTCCTTTAATATCTCTCCGGGTAATTGTTTGGAGATGTATGTGGAAGGTGATGCGATTGTTATGAAGCTACAAGAAACCACTGCTGATTTCAATTTACCAAAGGAATTTCAGCTGGTAGTTAAGTAGTTATCATAAAAATCTATTGAGGAAATGCTTTATTGTTATAAGTCGATACAAAATGCATTTAATATTTATAATTTTCAACTTGCAAAACCCCCTTGGGGGTTTTTTGCTGTTCAGGCGGAATTTTTTCCCTTAATATTGAGCCGTTATTAAGGGTAGAATGATAAGGACATTTATACAAAATTAAGAAACATAGTAAGCTGATTGCTTAAAAGTCAATTTACAAGAGGGGTTGAATGAAGAAATGGAGCTAGGATTAGCTTTATTTTTTGGGCTTATCTTGTTTATTTATTTTCATTTTATCAACAAGGGCAGTTTGGAAGGCAGTTTAAACTTGAAAGATGTAACCCTGACTACTGATGACCTCAAGCTACACGGCGAAGAAATTGCTAAAGCCCATCAGATAAGTAGCCTTCAAAAATCGCCAAGGATCCTTTTGAAAAAACTAAAAACAAACTATAAAAGATTAGCGGAAATATATCAATATTTAAATGAAAAGTCAAAAGGCAAGCAGCAATTATCTGCCCCTTCAGAATGGTTCTTGGATAATTTTTATCTGATTGAGGAAGCAGCCAAGGAAACCGAAAAGAACATAAAAGAAGAAGCCTTTTCAAAATTGCAGATCCTTGAGCGGGGATACCTAAAAGGATATCCCCGTATTTATGCTATTGCCTTGGAATTAATCAGCCATACTGATGGGCGTTTGGAGCAAGAAAGCTTGATCGATTTTATTGCCTCCTACCAAAAACAAATGGTTTTAACAATGGGTGAACTTGAAACATTGCCTCTTATGATGAGAGTTGCACTTTTAGATTATTTGGGGTATCTGGCGGAAAAAACCTTTCGAACGGAACGAAATTGGGATAAAGCTGTTAAAGTTGCTGCAGTAAAAGAAAAGGATAGAATCGCAGTTTTAGAAAATATATTTGATGAGCAAAAGGGCATGCCGGCACCTTCCTTTGTGGAGCATTTAATTAAAGAGCTACGGCGGGAATCCTTTGGGGAGGATACATTTAAAAGCTGGTTGGAGGAACAATTATTAGACCAAGGAGTTTCGTTGGAAGAAATAATTGAACAGGAGCATTTTGAGCAAGCATCCAGGAAGATAACCGTTGGTCATGCTATCGTAAGTTTAAAAAAAGCAACTCGCTTTGATTGGGATGAGGTTTTTGAATCTCTTAGTAGGGTAGAGTCTATTTTGCAGCACGATTCTGACAAGATTTATGCTGAAATGGATGAGGCGTCTAGGGGTAACTATAGATTTCAAATTAAATGCTTGGCAAAAAGATATCAGGTGACAGAAACTAAGGTTGCCCGATTGGCTGTTGGATTGGCAAAGGAAAATCGCGATAAAAAAGCAAAAGGCGGCCATGTTGGATATTATTTAATAGGCGGCGGAAAAAAAGAACTGGTAGCTGCCTTAGGAATTGGGGCCGGAACCGGCTCCCGCCACTTAAATTCCGGGATCTATTATTTTGGTTCAATTGTTTTTTTGATGATCCTTTTGCTCTTGTCTTTAACATATTATACCTTTAGATTCGCAGGGGCTGGTGCCCTTCTTACTTTGATCGTTTTTTTATTGGCTTTGGTTCCCGCAAGTGAAATTAGTATTTTTGTGGCTAATCATTTTGTGCACCTTTTTCTAAGGCCTTCTCATTTGCCTAAGATGGCTTTTGAGGAAGGGATCCCTGTAACGGAAGCTACTATGGTAGTAATACCTTGCTTGGTATCCGGATCGGAAAAGGTTGAAGAAGTGCTTTCCAGCCTTGAGATTTACTATTTAGCCAACAAGGAGGCAAACCTTTACTTTACTCTTGTTGGCGACTTCAGCGATGCAGATAGGGGGGATCTGGACGAGGATGAGCTAATTATTAAAACGGGCCTGGAAGGTGTAGCAAGATTAAACCAGCTTTACAATAATGATAAACATATTTTTAATTTTGCTCAACGCGAAAGGCGGTTTTCCCTCACCCAAAACAGGTGGACCGGCTGGGAAAGAAAAAGGGGTGCTTTGCTCCAGTTTAATCAATTTCTGCTGGAAGGAAATAAGGATGGCTATAAAAGCTTATCCCCCGGTTTGCCGCATCTGGTTGGCGAGATTGAAAATATTATTACTCTGGATGGAGATACCCGTTTGACCTTGGGTATGGCCAAGAGGTTGATTAGCACTATTGCTCACCCCTTGAACAAGGCGGTAATTGATCATGAGCAGGGGATTGTTAAGGAAGGTTATGGTCTGATTCAGCCCAGGATTGGGGTTGGCATTAAGGAGGCAAATCAGTCGGTTTTCTCAAGCTTGTTTGCGGGGGAGGGTGGT
>CAZCQT010000064.1:0-8224 GCA_964500905.1 uncultured Moorellales bacterium | reverse complement strand
AACTCCCTCCGCCACCACCTGCTCTTGCTCCAGTGTCAAAACGGCTCTTGGCAAAACAATTTCCTGTCCATAAGCCTGATTAGGTGCGGGCAAAGCCAGCAAGCCACTAATCAGCAACAGTTGCAAAGATTTTTTAAATTTATGTTTCAATTTGCTTTATCAGTCCTTTATCTTTTCGTTAACCCTTTGACGCCAAATAAATACTAATTGTTCCCGCCAAAAGCCAACTTTTAGCTACCCTCTAACCCTTAGCTTTCCCCTTTCCCATCATTTCCAGCACCAATCTGGCTGTATCCCTGGCTTCCATTCGCATTCCGGAAAGACTCTCTTTGAGGCTTTCCAAAATCTCAGCCCTTTTTAACAAAACATGCCAGACTTCCTTCATTAGCAGTTCCCCATCCAAGGTTTCCACTCTACCCCCCAGGGGCTGCCCCAAAAGCTTCATAAAAGCATCTACCTTCGGATCATAGGAGATGCCTACCACAGGGATCTCCATAACACTGGCCATAATTAAGGAATGAAGTCGCATACCAATCAACAACTGCAGTCCACTTAACACACCCAGCATTTCCACCACTCCAAGCTGATCCCTGATAACCACAGCCGGTTCCTTCATCAGCTTGGCTATCTCTCTGGAAGGAGCAATATCATCGGGGAAATGAAAGGGCAAAAATACCACCTGGTACCCCTTCTTTACCAGCTCATCACCTACAAAAGCCAGAGACTTTTTATATCCTTGATAATCCCGCCAATCTCTGACGGAAATACCAATGATGGGGGAATCCGCTTCCCCAAGCACCAATTCATTTTTCTCTAAATATTTTAAACCCTGCTTTCTTTCCATCTCCTGGGCATAAATTCCTAAAACAGCATCAGCTTTAACCAAAATCTCGGGTTCAGTAACACCGATTTCCAAAAGCAACTCCTTTGAAGCAACATCCCTGACTGTAATTAAATCAAGCTTATTAAGAACCCACTCAGTCAGCCTTTTGCTTAGACCCTTGGTTAAAGGGCCGATTCCCTGGTTATAGAAAAAAACCTTTTTTCTCAGTAATCTTGCTAATAAAACTATACCCAGGTAATACAAAAGACTTTTTTGGCTGGTGGCATCCTGCAGAAGACTCCCCCCGCCCAAAATTATTAAATCACCTTGTCTGATGGTCTTAATAACTTCTTTTAATTTAAAACGATTGACCGCCTGCACGCCATAGGTTTTAGCTGTTTTCTCCGGTTCATTGGATAGCACCGCAATTTTTAAATCTCCCTGCAAAGAGCGAAGGGTTCGCAGCATACTGTAAAGAACAGCCTCATCCCCAATATTATTAAAACCATAGTAGCCAACTATCACTAACTTAGAGTCCATCCTCCACCCGCTCCCTCAATTTTACAGCCCATTGGTAAACAAAAATAACCGCAACTCCCAAAAGTACACCTAACCACAGGCCATTAAATGATCTGAAAACTGAAATCAACAAAGGTGTATGCATATGAGCAAAGGTATTAACCAAAGAAACTTGTCCGATGGCACCGAGAATCAATAAAGGCAAATATTTATGCTGATAACCTAAGTAAAAAAACAACATTAATAACGGGTGCCCAATTAAAAACTCCTTAGTACGGGGACGCACTACCAAGAGTTTGTCCAATAGATTTCTTAACTCCAACTCTAAACCGCTAACCGCTACAGATTCATTCCCTGTTCTGGAAACATAAATCAGAAGGCCCAGTGCCAAAATAACCCCCAGCACTGCCCAGCCGATAGAAATTTTGCTACCCCAAAATTCCTTCAAGGTATACGCCCAATCCTCTCTTTCCTGCCATAAAAAACAAAATACAGCTACCACTATTAAGGGCAAAACATGAGCAATTTTAACCCCTCTAAACTCCTGTAGCTTTAGCATAAAGCTGGTATCCGTCAGCAGTCCGATCATCAGCACCGCACCCATTAAAGAAAAAACAGAGGTCTTTAATAAAAGTTTGATACTGGTTATTAAATCTTTCGCTCCAACTCTTAAATTATTAATCAAAGCCAAACTGGGAAAGACCACCACCGCACCCAGAGCCATTCCCGTTCTGCCAAAATTGGTGAAGCCTCCTATTAACATCCCCAGCCAAACCAATAAGCCTACTCCTCCAAGGATCCAACTGAGACGTGCACTTAAAAACTTTTCCATCAGCAAAACCGCTCCCGCCAAAACACCCATTCCTAAAAAAAGTAGCTTGACTCTGGAGGTGGGCAGGCTTGGGAAGGGCTCGGCAGCACCGAAGGTAAATCCCTCCTTATCTAAGGCACCCCTTAAGTCTTGCACAAATTTTAAATTATATTCCGCCCAATTGCCTGCTGTGGCAGGAGAGAAAAACCGCAGCAGCAAAATTCTGTTGTTCCTTTCCAGGGCCGCTAAAGAAAAACGGTCAATGGCTTTTTGAGGCGTTAGCTTGGCCATCTCACCTTCACTGATGGCATGGAGCCGCACTGCTCTTTTATTTAAATTTTGTACCAACTGAGCCAGACCTTGCTGAGGCATAAATTCAATTATACCTAAAGGTACCTCACTTTCACCTATCTCTAACAAAATAGTCTCCAGGGAACCAGGGTAGCCGGGTATAACTCGATCATTAAACAGCAAGGCTGTCAAGCCCTCTGTTTCAATTGCACCTTTGAAAACTGATGCAATACCTGCCGCGGTAGCCTGAGGCCAGCTTTGAATCTGCAGCAAAATATTTAAACCTGCCTCCCTTGCTTCTTTGATTCCTTTTTGATCAAAGCCCAATCCCAAGTTTTTTAATTCCCCGGATCCAAGACTGGATGATATTATGTACAGATTTCCTATTTCCAGTAGCTCAACTTGGGGAGCTTTTACGACTAATTGCCCCCATATTCTTCTGCCTGTTTCCTCATTATCAGTTAACAGATAGGTGCCGTCCCTATTTATACTGCCAATCTCCTCTGGGGAGAAAGAGCCCTCTGCCAATAACTCCGCCCCCGAGCGAATCCAAACATCTTTTTCACCTAAATCTCCAATGGATTCTTCCTTAAACAGAACGCCCGTAGCCCCTCTTTCGGCTAATTGCTCCATCATTCCGGCAACTGTTAACCCGGCCCAACGGGAAATTCTTTTTATTTCTCCATATTCCACAGCCAATTCAAGCTGCTTATTACTGCGTTCGGCTTTTATCCTGCCTAGACTTAAATCAAAGGAAATGAAAATACCTAATGCTATCAAGACAGTCAATAAAATTCCCAGTGGTTTATTTTTCATCGCTTTCTTCCTTCCTCTTTTCCGCTTTTCCCCCTTATTTTATCAGAAACAATCCTACCCTTGCAAGGAAGTTCCAAAATCAAAACAGACGATGGCAAACAAAACCACCGTCTAGGATTCAACATTTAAATTATATTTTTCACCGGTAGGCACCACTATTAAAGTAACCTGACCTTTTTTTACTTGATATAACTGACCGTTAATTGTGATAATACCCGTAATGGGTTTAAAATTATCCTTGTCCCTTACATGCAAGGTCACATAATTAGGCTGGTTGGGGAGCAACTCCTTAGGCACTACACTGACGAAATAAGGAAATCTGGTTTTATTGTCTTGACTCTCATCTCCCTTAAAAGCCTGTGTAATTAAGCGGTAACGCGAGTATTCCCGATCATAATTAGACAAAGAAGCAGAGCTGTAAACAACAACTTCCCAGGTGCCCGCCTCCGGTCGATCTATAATCAGATTAGACCATTCCTGACTTTTTTCACCGGCAGGTGCTAAACCCGTCCAATCACTCATTCCATAAGGGGAACCATCGGGTCTGTTCACATGAAAGCGTACTCTACCCTGGTAAGAGCCCCCTAAAGCCTTTACTGCAGATAAAGATAATTGCAAGGCATCGGTACCTTCCGGTACCTTCAAAAAATAGCGCTTATATTGCCCTGCTGCCAGATCGTGGGAGAATTCCTGCCTATAAATATTTTGTTCATTTAACAAATACGGTTTTATAATAGTGGTCATTAAACGAATATCCGGCATCTGGGAGGTTAAAAACTTGCCTTCCAGCCACCCGGTGTAAATACCCGGCTGCTCGGGCAGCACGTATTCCACCGGCAGTTCCCTTTGCTTACCCGCAGGAATGGTGGTCATTTTAAACAGTGGCTGCAGCCAAGCAGCCGAGGAATCCCAAAAAAGCAACTTATCCTCCTGACCCTGATTAACCAAGTAAAAGGGCACATCCCCGGGCATTATTTCCCTGGAATATAAACCCTCACCATAACCCAACCGCCTGTTATAGGCATAGCCTCTTAAGGGATAAATGGGCTGCTGCCTTTGCAATTGCCTCCAAGTACGACCGGCATCAAAAGTACCATAGCCGATTTCTGCACTGCTAATACCGGGCAAAGGCCCCCCGCTGTTGGATAAGGCTTTCAATAAGCTCTTAGCATTTAACTCTACCCCGGCAGTTTGACTGCTTTGTTTCAGTAAAGCCACCGCTCCCGCCATATGAGGGGCCGCAATACTGGTCCCTTCCCCCAGGCGATAGCCATTTCCCGTAGTCAATGGCCATAGTGAAACAGCACTGCCGGGAGCCACGATAACAGGAACCATCAACCCGTCCTGCCTTGGGCCTGCCGAGCTAAAGTACCAGGGGGTAGGAGATTTTACAATATAACCATAGTCATTTTTCCACATTTCAGGAGTGATATAGGCTCCAACGCTAATGGCACTTTTAGCATTTCCCGGGGTGGCCAAGGTGCCAATTCCCGGGCCCTCATTGCCAGCGGCAATAGTAAAAATAATGCCTTCCTCGGATAGATCATCCACTAATTTCGTCAAGGTATTATTGCCTGAGGATTCATCCCGATAATAGCCCAAGCTTAGGTTGATGATCCCCGCACCCTCCTTTGCCGCCCACCGAATAGCCTCGGTTAATTTTTCCCACTCAGTGATACCATCCTCATTTAACACCTTAGCAATTAACAGCTTGGCATCAGGGGCAACCCCTTGAATTTCACCGTTGGCGGCAGCCACTCCTGCCACCTGGGTTCCATGTCCAAGCTGATCGTAACCAAGCCAAACCTCATCACCTGCAGCCGAAAAATGACTGACTATCAGATTAAATTGGTTCTTATGAGGGCCGATAAAAGTAAGAAATTCATTGTTTTTAGCGAAAACCTTGATAATCGATTCCTTGGTTAAATCACCTGCCCCCTTAGTATCAATCACTAGGGTATCATAAACATTAGCTTTTTCAGTATCGGCAGCCACTACTAAGAACTGATCTTCTAATTTACCATCCAGATTGAAGTCTGTTTTTTGCTCCTCTTCACTTAAGAAACCATAGCGTAAAACACCACTTTCAGATTTTAACGCAGGCAAACGATAATTGCCGGTTTCAAGTCTTAAAACACCGGTGCCTACGGAGGTTTTGCCTGTTAGGGCAACCTTTCCCTCATCGGTAAAATTATGCCAAGCCAAAATTTTCTGATCTCCGCCTTCAATTTCCTGCAAATCAGGGTGACCAGGATCCGCACCGCTGTCAATAATTGCGATTACCTGTCCCCTACCCGTGGCTCCCGTTTCTCGCCTTAAAGCAGGAATGCCCATGGCCTCCTTGCTGATTTCCAAGCTGACAGCCGGATTGGGATTGTTTGAATCTAACCTAATATCATCTTCCAACCGCTCTTCCATATAAATTGGCTTCTTACTTTCTAAACCGATCATTTGCTTTAATTCTTGAGAATTTACCGATAAAGAAACAGGGCTTGTAATTGTTAGGGTAAAAAACTTAATAAAAACTATTTTACCCTCCGGGCTGAAAGCCAGATAAGCATTAGCAGGTAATTTAGTAATTGCCTGCCCCCTGGTTATTGCCCTTTGTTCGTCATAAAAAACTGTCCCCGGGGCCAAGGGAAGAATTTTTTCCTGCCCTTCTATTTCAATGACTAATTCCTGCTCCATAATCCCCAGGACTTTGCCGTACAAATGATATTTGTCCCCTCGCTCTTCCAGGAGGCGATTGATAAAGACCGCCGCCTGAGCCCTGGTTACAGGTTCCTCCGCCCTAAAGGTCCGATCTGTAAAACCCTCTACCAAACCAATTTTAGCGGCCAGCAAAATATCCGCTTCCGCCCATTCCGGTAGCTCATCCTTAAAACTAATCTCAAGCTGCTCAGGACCTGTACAGCTAAGAGTCCTCAGCAGCATCACCACCATCTCCGCTCTGCTGACCACTTGCTCCGGTCTGAAATTACCATCCTTGTAGCCTGTAATAATCCCTAATTCCCAAGCTAATTGTATGTAACCTCTGGCCCAATAATCTAAGGGCACATCCCTGAATAAAGGGGAGCTGCCCTCTAAGGACCAAACCTGATCATCCATATTTAAAGCAGAGATCAAAAGCCTGACCAATTCTGATCTGGTAATCCCTTGCTCCGCCCTGAAGGTATTGTCCGGGTAGCCGCCAATTAAACCTTTAACGGTTAAAAGCTCAATATCCTCCAAAGCCCAATGTTCTTTTAAATCAGTAAAAGCAAAAGCAGGAAGAGAGATGCTGAAGAAAAGACAAATGATCAGTAGACTGCCAACCAATTTATTTGTCCATGCCCTCATAGAAACCCCTTCTTTCCCGCCCACAACTTGATCGATCTCAGTTTAATATAATAAACTTAACACTAATTAAGCTTTATTTTTAATTAGACGCAAATTATTGCTTTTTGTTCCAGCTAACAGCAGAATAGTCTTTGCCCCTGCTTTCATTACATAATTGCCTGAAAAATCATTATTTTAACTTTTTAGCCCGGACCAAAGGATATCTACTACCCCGTTGATCAGCTCCTCTCCGTCGAAAACTGTTGGGGAAAGAACCAAATCCATCCCCATATTCCAAAGGGCCCCGGAAATAACCCGTGCCGCTAATTGACAATCTACAGGTCGGATTTCCCCTCGGCTCGACCCTTCTTCCAAAATTTCTGCCACATAATTAATCCTTTCCTGCTCTTTTTGTATCATAATCGGTTCTAAATCCTCTGTTATTTGACGATGCTCATACAGAATCACCCTGGCTATATCCCTATATTCTAAAAAAAACTGGAAATGCAGGCTGGTCATCAAATGCAATTTCTCTTTTAGATCCACGTTTCCTGCTACTTTGCCGGGAAAAAGCCCAAAATAATATTCGATAGCAACTACAAGCAGTTCCCTTAAAACATCCTTTTTACTGGGAAAGTATTCATAAACGGTTCCCTTGCCCACCCCTGCTAAATTGGCAATTTCGCCAACAGTAGAGTGATGAAAGCCTCTTTCTGCAAAAAGTTTGGTTGCGGCATCTAATATTTGATTTCTTCTATCCGTTCCTTCAAACATCAGACACCAGCCCCGCCTGTCCCTGCTCCCCCTGAGGCACCGGGGAAGATTCCATAACGAATTTGGGTTTTAGCCAAATTATAATTATAAAGCATGGCTAAGCACTGTGTTTCTGTCTCGTTTAATTGATCATTGGCCATTTCCATCTCCAAGCGAGTCCCCAAGCCCGCCTCATAGCGAAGGGCTGCCAGGCGAGCGTTTTCCCTGGCATACTCCACACTTTTTTCTAAAAGAGAATAAGCCTTTTCAGCAGTTTTAAGGTTTAAAAATGCTTGGCGAACATTTACCTCCAGACTTTTCCTAGCCTGTAAGTATTTAAGATAGGCATCATCCCTATCCAATTTTGATTTTTGGTAGGCCCATACATTGGGGGAATAGATCTTTGCCACCTGATCCAAATCAACCTGAGTTACCAAAAAACCTTCCCTATATGCCATGACGCTAAAATCCTTCTCCATTAATTCTTCCAGATAGGCCGCCTGATCTATTTCTTCCGCCGATTCGTAAACAAATTGGTCAGTTAAAATATATTGACTGGTTACTTCCTCACCCAAAGCCTGGGCTAAGGACATCATCCCAAAGGTCAGCTTGTTTTCTGCCGATAAGAGCTGCACCTCTGCATTGGTTAAGCCCACCTGAGCACCCATCACATCACTTTTAGCCACCAGGCCTACTCCATAGCTTATTTCTGCTAAACGAAGCTGTTCTTTAGCTCTTTCCAGACTGCCTCTTTTATTTTCCAGCTCCCCTTGAGCCTTTAAAACATCATAATAGGCATTTTCCACTGTTAAACGCAAAACCTTATCAGCAAAATCCGCACCCATTTTAGAAATAGTAACATTCATTTGAGCCGCTCTGGGTGCCACATGGAT
>CAZCQT010000063.1:0-8312 GCA_964500905.1 uncultured Moorellales bacterium | reverse complement strand
CCGGTAATTTTAACCCTTCCACCGGAACCAATGATTTCCATCTCGGCAACTCTTTGCAGTTTATTGTTCTGATCATTTTTAATTAACCTTAATGATTGCACACTACCTACCTTGATTTGTTCTGCAGGACGATTCCTGTTCCAATTATTAATAACGGCTTGCAATTCATTTAAACTAAAATGAACGCTCCATTCATAAGTATTACCCGGCCAACTATTTGAATTGCCCAAATATTCAATGGCATAAGAATCAAATGGAGAAGTTATCGGCTGAAGGTAGGGTCTGTTACCGCCCCAAACCTCTTGGCTGGAAACAGTTTGTCCACCTGCATTGGAATGAAAAACCGCATTAATTACTTCATTATCGTAGGTTAATACCTCCCCTGCAGTGCTATCCACTGCTTCTCTAACTCGATTTTGATTTGAATTCTCCTCCGCATCATAACCACCATAAACTTGATCGCTGGTATTTGCGGTAACATCATAATAAATCGAACTGCCCATTTTATAGCTTGCTAAGGTTCTGCAAGTAACTGCTTGTGCTTTTAAAGCCTCCTCAGCCAAATTTGGACTTAATTCTTTGGGCAGCACTCCATATAAATAATGCTCCATAGGAAGCGAGTTAACTACCATAATACCGGTGGCAGTACTTTGAAAAATCAAATTACCTCTATATCTAATGCCATTAATACGAAATAAATTTAAATCGTCTTCCTGTTTAGCACGCAAAACAATGGAACCAATAGGTTTATAGGAATTGCTTTCACCTTTTTTTTGTAATTTTAAATTTAGCCCTTCCCGGGTAACAGTCCAAAGTTCCCAAGGTTTAATCTCCGCTAAGGAAAGACCTGAACTGCCGTCAATCAATTGATAATCTCCTTGAACCACGGCAAATTCTAAATAGCTTTTATTGCTATCCAATAAAACCTTTATCTGATTACCGGCATATGCCACGGGAGTGATCCAGAAAAATGCAAAAAATAAAAAGACCACCACCAGCCGTCTAAGAAGCTTCAATTCATTGCTACCCCTTCCATTAAGTGATAAATACCCACTTAATGCTTTTTCGACAAGATCTGCGGGAGTCCTTCATCTGAATTTTAGTTTTCATTATATTATTCTGTTTTAATTTTTATAAATAACCTTTCGATCAGATCTGTCAGACCAATACTATCATTTAAAGAAAATTCAGGTACTCCAATATTAAAAGTTTGATTAGTTGCAAGTGCTATTAAATCTTTTTTTTCACTAAATAAGTGCTCAGATCTTGGGGAACGAAAAACCTCTATTTTGGGTTTATTTTCTCCCTTATACCCTTCTGTAAGAATTATATCTACATTTTCGATTTTAGCAATAATCTCATCCAAAGTAATTTCAGCAGTTAATTTTTCAATTAATGCAAACAAAGTCGCGGAAGAAATAGTTACTATATCTGCACCTGCTTCCCTATGCAACCAGGTATCTTTCCCAGGGTAATCAATTTCAAACCCATGGGCATCATGTTTTATAACACCAACCCGATATCCTCTTTTTTTTAGTTCTTTAATTAACTTAACTATCAAAGTAGTCTTTCCTGATTTTGATCTGCCAACAACTGAAACAATCGGAATCAATTTAATACCCCCCCATATATCTTTGTCTATTCTTCGATATTTTTATTTTTAAGCATCATAATTGCATCATTAAACTCCTGGGGAGTATTGACATTCACAAAGGCTGCCGAATTATAACCCCATTTCCTTAACTGTTCCTCAGTTATGATTTTCACTTCTAATTCGTCAAAAATCCCGGTCGTTTTCCGAAGACCTTGCTTTAAATGCCTTTCAACCACGGGGACACAACTCTTTCCGTAAATGGCCTGTAAAGGCTGAAGTCCTCCATTTATCATTGGCACAACCACATCCTCACTTTCTAAATTTTTAGCTAACATGACACCCAGTTTCATACTGGCAAAGGGCATATCACAAGCCACAACAAAACTGTATTTAAAGGAAGAGTTAATTAAACCCGCATGAATACCTGCCAAAGGGCCTTGCCAAGGAATAAGATCTGAAATAATAACTGCATCCAAATACCTGTATTTCTCTATTTCATTAGTGACTACAATTATTTCCTTGTAATACCTTTTCCCTTCTACAACCATTTTATCAATTAAACGTTGATTCTCAATCATCAGAAAAGCTTTCTCTTGCTTCATCCTAGTATTTTTACCACCGGCCAAAATAATTAAAGTTAAATTTTGCAAAGCTTCACCCCTTATTCAGCAACTTGATCCTCCCCCTGAAGATCGTCCTCATAATCAACCTCCTTGGGTTTTACCAAGCGAGAAACAAATATACTTATCTCGTAAAGTCCAAGAAGTACTGTTGCCATTAAAACTTGCGAAATTATATCCGGAGGAGTTAAAATGGCCCCTATCACAAAGCTTGCAACAACAACCATTTTTCTGTGCTTAATCAAGGTTGCAGGAGATAAAACCCCAGCTTTAGTTAAAAACAAAACCACCAAAGGCAATTGGAATATAATGCCGAAGGGTAATAGAAAGGCTAGCAGAAATGAAATATAACGACTGATGGAAATCATCGCCGTCAACTCCTCCCCCGCAACCAATAATAAAAAATTGGCGGCAAAACGAAAAACAACTAAATAAGCAAATAAAATACCGCTTGCAAACAGGATCAGTGATGCGGGAAACATAATTAATACTGCTCGTTTTTCATTTTTATGAAGAGCCGGTACTACATAACTCCAGATTTGCCATAAAAATATGGGAGATGCAACAACTACTCCGGCAACTAGTGAAATTTTAACCTTGGTAACAAAGGCCTCCGGTATAGTAATAAAGACCAAAGAAAGCTCATAACCCTTTAACGGATCTATTGCTAAATCAAGTAATTTTTCACCCCATAAAAAATATGATGCAAAGCTGGCTACTATAATAGATAAAAAACTTATCACCAGAACACGACGAAACTCACCCAGGTGCTCTACAATAGACATGCTTTTTTCATCCATTTTACCCTCTCCTCTTGCTTAGATATATCTTGTTGTGGCTAAATTATTGGTTCCATATAATCATCTAAAACAATTTGTCCCGACATTTCCTTAGGCAGTTCTACGCCAAAATATTGATATGTGTAAGGCGTTGCTACCCTTCCCCGGGGGGTTCTTTGCAAAAAACCCTGTTGCAAAAGAAAGGGCTCATAAACATCTTCCACAGTAGTCGTTTCTTCACCAATAGTAGCGGCCAGTGTGTCTAAACCTACCGGGCCACCCCCAAACTTCGAAATAATAGTTACTAGCATTTGCCTGTCTGTTTTATCTAATCCCCTTTCATCGATTTCCATCATTTTCAAAGCTTCTTTAGCAGTTTTTTTATCTATCTTGCCGTCAGCTAATACTTCAGTATAATCTCGCACTCTCTTTAATAACCGGTTAGCCATTCTGGGAGTACCCCTGGCTCTACAAGCAATTTCTTTAGCCCCTTCAAAAACGGTCAACACGCCTAAAATAGTTGCTGAACGAAGAACTATTTCCGTAAGCTCACTGGAAGAATAAAACTCTAATTTATTCATTAAACCAAAACGATCCCTTAAAGGAGATGTCAATAAACCTGCCCTTGTTGTTGCCCCAATTAAGGTAAAACGTGGTAATTCCAATCTAATATTTCGGGCACTTGGACCTTTTCCCAGCACTAGATCTAACATAAAATCTTCCATAGCGGGGTAAAGAACCTCTTCTATTTGACGATTTAATCTATGAATTTCATCAATAAACAAGACATCTCCTTCTGCGAGATTTGTAATAATAGCCGCTAAATCTCCGGCCCTTTCTATGGCCGGTCCGGAAGTTGTTTTTATTTGCACTCCCATCTCATTTGCTACTATTGTAGCCAAAGTGGTTTTACCTAATCCGGGAGGCCCATATAACAGTAGGTGATCCAAGGTTTCACCTCTTTGCTTTGCGGCTTGAACAAAAATCGACAAGGTTTCTTTGACTTTGGATTGCCCAATATATTCAACTAGTTTTCTGGGGCGTAAACTTCCTTCTATATCCTGATCAGCAGGTAATTGCATACCTGATACAAATCGCTCATCCAAAATGTTACCCCCTTCCAGCCTTGCCCTGATCCTTCAACACAAAACGGATCAAATCCTGGGAAGAATACTTGGGTCCCAACTCACTCTTACCCCTCACCAACAATGACATGATCTCTTGTTTTTGGTAGCCTAAGTTTAACAAGGCTTGCAAAGCATCATCTAAGTTCTCATCAGGCAAACCAGATATATTACCCGGACTTACCGTTGCTTCTTCAGTCATGTGCAATTTATCTTTCAAATCCAAGATTAAACGTTGGGCGGTCTTTTTCCCCACCCCGGGAAGTTTGGTTAAGTAACTAAGATCTTCATTAAAAATAGCAGCCACAAATGGTTTTTCACTCGTGGCACCTAAAATATTTATAGCAACTTTAGGACCGATACCTGTAACAGAAATAAGCTGCTTAAATAAGCCTAACCCTTCTTTTTCAATAAAGCCATAAAGGGTAGCACCATCCTCTCTTAAATTGAGATAGGTATTGATCTGAATTATACTACCTATGGAGGGAAGCAAGCTTATGGCATTCTTTGGTATTAGAACGGAATAACCAACACCCCCCACATCTAAGACAATATTATCCGTTTCTATGGAAACCAACACGCCTTTCAAAAAAGTAATCAATTTCTTCTCTCCTTGTCTGCCCTTCTGTTAGTGTATCATTTTTTTGAGAATAACTCATGTAAATTCTTTGAATGTGCATGGCAAATAGCAACAGCTAAAGCATCCGCAGCATCATCCGGTGTCGGCCTTTCCTTAAGTTTAAGCAATACCTTTACCATCTCTTGAACCTGTTTTTTTTCTGCCCTTCCATAGCCAACAATAGCTTGCTTTACTTGAAGAGGAGTGTATTCAAAAACAGGCAGGTTTTGTTCCATCCCTGACAATAAAATAACACCCCTGGCTTGGCCCACAGACAAAGCTGTTTTAGTGTTCTTATTAAAAAACAATTCCTCTACGGCAAGGCAATGAGGTTTGAAATCACTAATGATTTCATGCATACCAATGAAAATTTGATGCAACCTCTCTGCATCACTATCTTTTGCACTAGTTCGAATGCAGCCAAAATCTACAATTTTATATTGGGATCCTTCTAAATCAATTAAACCAATGCCAACTATAGCTGTTCCCGGGTCTACCCCCAGTATTCTCATCCTTTGCCCACCTCTTGGTAATTATTCTACCCTTAAAAGCGAAGGCCTGCAAGTTATATAAACCGGGAAATTTATTAACGAAAAACCCCGGGTAACCAGCAAGAAATTTCTTGGGTTTTTACCGGGGCCTAAATATAAAAGTCACACTAATTATTTTTTTTCAATTTGAATTACAATAACACCAATCTATTAATGTAACTGATACTCGTCAAGGCTATCTAAAGCCTCTAAAAGTGCGGTTTCATTGTCAAAAACTAATTTATCCTCTAACAGCACGGCTTGCCATTCCAATGGCAATTCATTGATTTTAATTTGCGATACCCTTTCCAAGCTTTCAACCCCATCGGCTGCTTGCTTGTAAATTCCTAAATAATCTCCTGCTACACCTAATTTAAGCTTTAGCTCATTCTTAACAATCCAATCCGATTCCGCCATAATCAATTTGTCAGAGTCAATATCCAACTTGAGAATTAATCTAGGATTTTCTTTCATCAATGCTATCAACTCAGCTAAGTTAAAATCTTGCTCAATAACAGCAGCAACTTCATGATCACCTTGGTTGTACTCAATTACTTTAACAGTAACAGTGTTGATTTGTTCATTGGCCGTAAAAAATTCTTTATATTTTATAAATCTGTTAATAGGTGGGTAAGGTTGCCAACTCAACCATACAAACAATAATGCAAAAACAATTATACCCGGAATTATTAAAAATCCTTTAAAGCGACTAAACATAGGGTTCCCTCCACTTGACTTACTAGGATGTATAGCTTTTCCAATAAAGGGAACTTTTATTCTATGCTGGCTTAAAGGGCATTAGCCAAGTTGTTCAATTAACTCATCTGGTATATCAAAGTTTGCGTAAACATCTTGAACATCATCATGATCCTCTAACAAGTTCATTAGATTTAGCACCTGTTTTGCTTGCTCCGGATCCGAAATATCCACACTGTTTTGAGGAAGCTTTGTGTATTCAGCTGTTTGTATATTAAAACCTGCAGCAACCAAAGCTTGTTTTACAATCTCAAAATCTCCCGGTTCCGTAATGATTTCCGCTATTTCATCATCAAAAATAATATCTTCCGCTCCGGCTTCAATGGCCTCCAGCATTAATTCCTCTTGGTCTAAACCCTTAACCAATTCAATATTAATAATTCCTTTGCTGTCAAACATCCAGGCAACACAACCCGTTTCTCCTAAATTGCCACCATTTCTGGAAAACAAATAACGAATTTCACTGGCGGTACGATTTCGGTTATCGGTCATAATATTGATAAGTATTGCAACCCCACCCGGACCATAACCTTCATAAACCGCTTCCTCGTAATTTTCTGTTTCACCGCCGCCTGTAGCCTTTTGAATATTACGCATAATATTATCATTAGGCATATTGGCTTCCTTAGCCTTTTGTATAACTGCTTTTAATC
The DNA here is from genome assembly GCA_964500905.1 of uncultured Moorellales bacterium. GTDB lineage: Bacteria > Bacillota > DULZ01 > DULZ01 > DULZ01 > JBBAFB01. The sequence goes on along the minus strand of CAZCQT010000063.1, from coordinate 1,637 downwards.
TTGCATTTGCCTCAGGATCGGCTCCGCCTTCTTTTGCTGCAACATATATTTCCCGTCCAATCTTTGTAAATATTTTACCTCTTTGTTCATCAGCCTTAGCCTTTTTGTGTTTAATATTATTCCATTTTGAATGTCCAGCCATTTCTTCCCCACCTTATACTGTATACTATTTTCTTCTGATTAGATTTTAGCATAACTACGCTCCTGTTCCAAGAATCCCCTTACTAAAATTCAGGTATTGGAGGCATTTGTCTTTTATGTTGGCTCTTACCACGGAGGTTTTCAATTTTATTCTTTATTTCCCTATCGCCTTCCCCCAGCCTAAGGTATTTATCTAACTCATCATAAGTAAAGCCAAGTTCCTGTTCATCGGTCTGACCCTCCCACAAGCCTGCAGTCGGTTGTTTATTAACAATAACTCCGGGAATATTTAAATATATAGCCAACTCTTTAACTTCCTCTTTCAAAAGATGGCCTATAGGCTCCAAATCCACTCCACCATCACCGTATTTAGTAAAATAACCTATTTCAATTTCGCTTTTATTTCCGGTTCCTACCACCAAGTAACCTAAAGCAGCTGCAAAATAATATAAAATGGACATCCGTAAACGGGGCTTCAAATTTATCCTGGCATTATTAAGATTACCATCTAAATCCATCAACTGACGGTCTAAATTTTTGACTGTTATTTTATAGATATTAGATAAATCCACAATTTTATTGGGAAGTACAAAAGTTTTTACTAAAAGCATTGCATGTTCGAAGTCTTCTTTACTGCCATTACACGGCATAATAATCCCGGTAGAATTTTCTTTAAATGCTCTTTTGCACAAGGTGGCAACAACCGCCGAATCCAAGCCTCCCGACAAACCATATACAACACCTTTTGCATTTGCTTCTTCAACCTTACCAATAATCCATTTTTCTATTTTTGCCGCCATTTGACTTGAATCGAACACAATATATCACATCTTTTCTATAAATTAATTATCCAGCATAAATAATTTTAACATTTTTCAGCAGGACATGCCACCTTATATTATTACGCCATTAATATTGACAGTGTAATTTAATAATTATATTATAATAGATAACTAAAAGGAGGAGGAACAATAATGCCAACTTACGATTACAAATGTAGTTCTTGTGAAAGCAGATTTACAAAAAAGGTATCAATGAATGAAAGACATAAAGTTAATTGCCCTAATTGCGGTCAAGGACCTGCAACTCAAATTTTTACGTCTGTAAACATCATGGGAGGAGGCAGCAATAATTGTAATGTGCCCTCTAACTCACGATTCACCTGAGCCTAAACCTATGCGGAAAGTTTTCACGCATTTAACAGTGGAAAGATTTTAACAATAGTTGAGCTATTGCTTCACAATCGTTTAACTATTGTTTCTTTGGGGATGCGGGCGATTACTAATCGCCAGAAAACCCAACACAAAGGCAAGATCCTTCACTTCGTTCAGGGTGACATCTTTGTAAAACTCTACCGATTCTGTCCTTCTGAATGCAGCGAAGCAGAATGAAGAATCCCAACCCCAAAAAAAGCATGCAAAGACCTTCCCTGTCCTCTGTCCCCTTTCCCCTCAACAACAAAAAAGCCAAGGAAAAATCCTTGGCTTTAAAATTAA
>CAZCQT010000062.1:0-8318 GCA_964500905.1 uncultured Moorellales bacterium | reverse complement strand
TCATAACTAAGTTTCCCTGCGAAGAATTGTTGTCCACCTGGAATTATTAATTGACAGCTGGGTGCTAAAAAGGGGAGTTTTGGTTTTTCTTTTAGCACCTGCTTACACATTTTAAAAATCAGACTAAGCAAAAGAAGCCATTTGAAAATGTGAAATTGGTTTTAGCAAAAATAAATTGTGTTCGCGAAAGCAAATTAGATGGGAGTGAGAGGCAGGGAATGAAAAAATCAGCACCGGAAGAGGGATTTTTGCTAAATTTATATGCCACGATGTATAGAATACGGGAGTTTGAAGAGCAGGTTTTTGAACTTTATAAAGTTGGCCTTATGCCTGGCTTGGCACACCTATATATAGGGGAGGAAGCGGTTGCCGCAGGGGCATGTGCAGCTTTGGAGGAAAATGATTATATAACCAGCACTCATAGGGGGCATGGGCATCTTATTGCTCGAGGTGCAGATACCGACAGAATGATGGCTGAAATTTTGGGTAAAAAAGATGGATATTGTAAAGGCAAAGCAGGCTCTATGCATATCGTCACCTTGGAAAAAGGTATTTTAGGAGCCAACGGTATAGTGGGCGGTGGAATTCCTATTGCCACGGGGGCTGCTTATGCCGCTAAATACAAAGATTCCAAACAAGTCACTGTGTGCTTTATGGGAGATTCCGCCACTAATGAGGGTTCCTTTCATGAAAGCATAAACATGGCGGCGGCTTGGGATTTACCCATAGTATATGTAATTGAGAATAATCTCTACGGCATTTCCGTTGCCTTAAATAGGGTTACCAAGACTCCTGACTTGGCGGTAAGAGCCAAGGCATATGGAATAGATGGGGTAATTGTAGATGGGATGGATGTTCTGAAGGTTTATGATGCCACTAAGGATGCTGTTAACAAGGCCAGAAAAGGTAATGGCCCGACCATAATAGAGTGCAAGACATACAGGCTTAAGGGCCATCATGTAGGGGATCCGGCTCTCGAATACAGAACCAGGGAAGAAGAAGAAAAATGGAAAGATAGATGTCCGCTGGGAAATTTTAAAAGCTATCTGCTTGAGGAAGTGGGCATCACGAAAGACAGGGTAGATGAAATCGAAACATCAGTGATAACAGAAGTTAAAAAAGCTGTTGAATTTGCTAAAAATAGTCCCTATCCAGATCCCAATGAAGTGTATGAAGATCTGTATTCTTTGTAGGAAGGGAGCAAGATTAAATGGAAAAGGTTAGAGAAATAACCTATGCCCAAGCTGTAGCTGAGGCAATAGATGAGGAAATGGCTCGTGATGAGAATGTGGTCTTAATGGGCGAGGATGTAGGAATTATTGGTGGAAATTTCAAGGCTACAGTTGGGCTGAGGGATAAATATGGTGATTTGCGTGTTAAAGATACACCGATTTCCGAGTTAGGCATAGCGGGAATAGGCGTTGGTTGTGCATTAACTGGTTTAAGGCCTATTATTGAAATCATGTTTTGTGATTTTATGACCTTGGCTATGGATCAGATAGTTAACCAGGCGGCAAAGATCAGATACATGTCGGGCGGTCAAGTCAAGGTTCCTTTAACTTTCAGGATGCCCATGGGTGGCGGTAGATCTTCAGCGGCTCAGCATTCGCAAAGCCTTCAAGCTTGGATGGCCCATATCCCCGGTTTAAAAGTGGCGATGCCATCTACAGCAGCAGAGTTAAAAGGTTTGTTAAAGACTGCGATTCGAGACGATAACCCGGTGGTTTTTTTTGAACACAAGATGGAATACAATAGGAAATTCCCTGTTCCTGAAGGGGAATACACTATACCCTTTGGGGTTGCCAATGTAGTTAAAGAAGGCGACAGGCTGACAATCGTTGCGACTTCGAATATGGTGATTAAATCTTTGGAGGCTGCTAATAGATTAGCTGAAGAAGGCGTCCAAGTAGAAGTAATTGATATCAGAACGCTTGTCCCTTTAGACAAGCAAACCATTATTAATTCTGTGAAAAAAACCGGCAGGTTGCTGATAGTTGACGAAGGCTTCCTTAGTTTTGGAGCAGGTGCGGAAATAGGAATGGGCATTATGGAGGATGTTTTCTATCACCTTGAATATCCGATAATGAGGCTGGGAACGGCCGATGTGCCTCACCCTTTTAGTCCGGCTTTGGAGTTTTTAATAATACCGAACACGGACAAGATTTATAACCAAGCAAAAATTATGACTGATTAAGAGCTGGTTTTGCTAATTACACATGCTAAAAGGGGAGGGAAGTAAATGGCGGAATTTGTCCAAATGCCAAAACTGGGATTTAACATGGAAGCAGGGCAACTGGTTGCATGGCATAAAGAGGAAGGCGAAAGTATTAAAAAAGGCGACATCTTGATGGAAATTTCCACGGATAAGACAGTCATGGAGATTGAAAGCACCATGGATGGGACCGTCCTTAAACTTTTAGTCAGCGAGGGGGATACCGTTCCGGTAATTGTACCGGTGGCTATTATTGGTGAGCCCCATGAAGATATTCAACCGCTAATCAAAGAAGCTTTAGCTGAGCTTGGCAGGGAGGATGGCTCAAGTAAGGATCCGGAGATAAAAGAGACCCCTCCTGCTGAGAAGCCTAACATCAAGGAACACGTTGGTATTCAGTCAAATACTGAGTTAAGGTTGACTCCGAAGGCTAAGGTCTTTCTGCAAGAAAATGAACTTGATGTTACCGGTTTGGGGATCAAGGGAACAGGGTTTGAAGGCGGAGTCACCGCCTCCGATTTAAAAGAATACCTAAAAAGCAATGCTTGCAAAATTACGCCCTTGGCCAAAACTATTGCTGATGATCACAATTTGGATACAAGAGGGATACAAGGTTCAGGTGTTGATGGGAAAATCGTTAAATCAGATGTGTTGGCTGAGATTGATAAACAAGCAGGTTTAGCGGCTGATGCAATAAGGCAGCAGCAGGCATATAGCGGAGACGGAAAAGCTATTTTGAAAACCATCGACTATTCTGGAATGAGAAAGATAATTGGGGATAGACTCTCCCAAAGTAAATTTACAGCACCTCATTTATATTTCACTAATTCCGTTGATGTTTCCGAACTGATGGTATTTCGTCAGGAAATTAATAAGGTGCTGGATATCAAGGTTTCCATTAATGATATTGTTATCGGTGCGGTGGTTAAGGCTTTACAGGAACATCCTGAGCTGAATTCTTCTTTGCAAGGTGACAAAATCATACAATATGAGGATGTTAATATAGGTATCGCCGTGGGGTTGGAATCAGGATTAATTGTTCCGGTTCTAAAAAAAGCCCAGACCAAAAAATTCGGACAGATGTGTAAGGAAGGAAGGATTTTAATTGAAAAGGCGCGCAACGGCAAGCTTTTGCCGGATGATTATCAAGGCGGAACGTTTACTGTTTCCAATTTGGGTGCCTTTGGAATAGAAAATTTTACAGCAATTATTAATCCTCCAGAAGTGGGAATTCTGAGTGTCAGTGCTATCAAAAAAACACCTGTTGTGATTGATGAAGGTGGAGAGGACAGCCTGGTTATCAGACCAGTTATGAAAATAACCGTATCTGTGGATCACCGCGTTATCGACGGTTTGATTGCCGCTCGCTTTATGGGTAAAATTAAGGATTTATTGGAAAAACCCTTTTCCATACTTATGTAAGGGTAAGTTTAATTTATCGATTATTAATAGGTTTGATTAAATATTCCCTTGGGAAGGGGGAAAAGAAGTGGAAAAGTTTGATGTAGCCGTTATTGGGGGCGGTCCAGGCGGTTATGTGGCTGCCATTAAAGCCGCTCAAAACGGGAAGAAGGTTTGTTTAATAGAAAAAAGTAAGCTTGGCGGGGTTTGCCTAAATCAGGGTTGCATACCTACCAAGGCTATGTTGAAAAGTGTAGAAATTTTAAATTCAGTACAAAACTGTGCCGAGTTTGGAGTTCTTGGAGTAAATACTGCCAAGGCGACAATTGATATAGTTAAACTGCACCAGCGCAAAAAGCAAATAATTCAGCAGCTGACAGGCGGAGTGAGTGCTCTGCTGAAAGCAAACGGGGTAAAAGTCATAACAGGAAATGCATCATTTGTTGGGCAGCGGGTTCTTAAAGTAGACGGAGATCAAATTGAAGCAGACAATATTATAATTGCCACAGGTTCAACTCCGGCTCGGCTACCTTTATCTATTACCGGTGAGACTCCCTTAAGTGGAAATAAGGATATTGAAACGAGTATCATCACCAGTGAAGAAGCTTTGGAATTAGAGGAAATACCTGAAACAATGGTCATTATAGGCGGAGGGGTAGTCGGGATAGAATTCGCTTATATTTATGCAAACCTGGGTACGAAGGTAACGATAATAGAAATGATGGATCGTATCCTGCCTATGGTAGATGAAGAAGTCACCGAGCGGGTAACCGCCATGCTCAAAAAAACTGGAATTGATATTTTTACAAGTGCAAAGGTTGTAGGTATCGCAGGTACTGAAGTCAGTTATGAGCATGCTGGAATTCAAAAAAAAGCAGAGGGTAAAAAGGTTTTGGTTTCCATTGGGCGTGTTCCCAATACTGATGCTTTAAATCTGGAATGTTTGGGTTTAAAAATGAATGGGAAAGCGATTGATGTGGATCAAAACATGAGAACCAATATGCCTGGTTTGTATGCTATCGGTGATGTGAATGGGACATCCATGTTGGCACACACGGCCTCAATGGAAGGGATAATTGCGGTAGAAAATATTTTGGGTCGTCGGCGTAGTATTGATTATTCCACTGTTCCATCTTGTATTCACATTTACCCGGATGTTGCCTTTGTTGGTCTGACTGAAAAACAAGCAAAGGAAAAGCATGGAGAGATTAAGGTGGGAAGGTTTCCCTTAGCAGCCAACGGCAAGGCTTTGGTAGAGGGCACAGTTGAAGGATTAATTAAAGTAATAGTAGATGCTAAGTATGGAGAAATAGTTGGTGTACACATTTATGGTATTCATGCCGTAGATATGATAGGCGAGATGGTTGTTGCCATGAATTTGGAAGCCACGGCTGAGGAAATTATTTGGGCAATACATCCTCACCCCACTATTTCGGAGATTATCCCGGAGGCGTTTCACGCCGTGTTAGGTAAAGCAATTCATGCTGTGTAGGAAGCTGATTTAAAGTAAATTTTGTTTCTATTAAGTTGTCTTAAAGGCAAGCGTATGAGAAGCATTTTTTGGGGGGAGAAACATGAATGATTTGATTCAATCAATGGTAGCGAAATCAAAAGTTGCTCAGAAGGAATTTGAAAAATTTAATCAAGAACAGGTTGACATCATCGTAAAAGAGATTGCTAAATTTGTTTATGATAACGCCGAAGAGTTAGCTAGGATGGGTTATGAAGAAACTGCTATGGGGGTATATGAGGATAAGGTTAAAAAAAATCAGGGCAAGGCAAGCATTATCTGGAATCATCTAAAAGACAAAAAAACAGTGGGCATTTTGAGTTATAATGAAAAAACAGGCGTAGTGGAAATTGCCCGGCCAATGGGAGTTGTTGGTGCAATTACACCCTGTACCAACCCAGTGGTAACACCTATGGCAAATTGTATGGCGGCATTAAAATGTCGTAATTCCGTTATAATTTCGCCTCACCCAAGATCCAAAAGGACGGCTAAATATTTAGTGGATTCCTTTAGCAAGGTTATTGCAAAACATGGCAGTCCTGAAAATCTAATTCAGGTAATAGAAGAGCCGACTATTGACTTGTCAGTGGAATTGATGCGTCAGGTAGATGTAGTAGTGGCAACCGGCGGCATGGGTGTAGTTAAATCCGCATATAGCAGTGGCAAACCGGCCTACGGTGTTGGTGCCGGCAATGTGCAGTGCATTATAGACCAAGGTGTTGATTTAAAAGAAGTGATTCCTAAGGTTGTGGCCGGTCGAATATTTGATAACGGTATTATTTGTTCCGGAGAGCAGACAATTATTGTGCATGAGAATGATTATGCCGAAGTCATCAAGGAATTAAAGATCAATGGTGCTCACTTTGTTGATAACCCCACAGAAAGAGAGAAAATTATTTCAGCTCTGTTTCCCAACGGAGTTATGAATAAAAACCTCGTAGGGGTATCTGCCGATAAGGTAGCGGAGACTGCAGGGATTACTGTGCCCGAGGGTACGAAAGCAATTGTTGTGGAAGCTGAGGGCTACGGGACAAGCAGTTTGTTAAGCAAAGAAAAAATGTGTCCAATTATCTCTTCATATAAATACAAAAGCTTTCAGGAAGCAGTTGATATTGCTGTCGCCAACTTAGAAGTGGAAGGTAAGGGTCACTCCGTTTCTATTCATTCCAACAATAAAGAAAACATTGAATATGCCGCTGGCATTGTACCGGTCAGCCGGGTGTTGATTAATCAGATTTGTGCCACCATGAATGGCGGAAGTTATTTTAATGGCTTTGCACCTACTACCACCTTGGGTTGCGGAAGTTGGGGTAACAATAGTATTTCTGAGAATTTTGATTACAAACACCTGATGAATATTACTAGGATTGGGTATTATCTGAAAGATGCCAAGGTGCCAACCACTGATGAGCTTTGGGGGTAAATAATAAATGGATTTAATGGAATACAAAGCAAAAGAGCTTTATGAAAAATATGCTATACCGGCTATGACGGGTTTTACTGTTGATGATTTGACGGAACTGGATGCTAAGGCCGCCGGTATTAAATATCCTGTTGTCGCTAAAGCCCAAGTTCCAATTGGGGGCAGGGGGAAGGCCGGTGGTATTAAATTTGCCGATAGTCTTGACGAGCTTAAGCAAGTAGGCGAGAAGATTTTGGGAATGGATATTCATGGGTATATTGTCCAAAAGTTACTAGTATTAGAGAAGCTGGAAATACAGGCTGAGTGGTATTTAAGCATCATGCTGGATCGTTCAACAAAAGGACCGATGGTCATTTTTAGCGCGGTGGGTGGCATGGAAATAGAAGAAACAGCCAAAACCAACCCCGAAAAAGTCTTGAAGGTTCCAATCGAACCCTTGGCAGGTGTTATGGATTATCTTCCCAGGTATTTATTAAGTAAAAGCGGTTTGGATCTAGGCTATTCGGAGCAATTATTTGATTTGCTTAAAAAGCTATATAAAATGTTTTGTGAATATGATTGCACCTTGGTGGAAATAAACCCTTTGGCCATTAGTACAGGGAATAAGCTAGTAGCACTTGACGGCAAAATATCCATCGATGATAGTGCTTTAATCCGATTGCCGGATATTCAAGCATTTAGGGACTCCCTACCTGAAGATGAGTTAGTAATTGAAGCCAGAAAGTATCGTTTCTTGTATATACCTTGCGAGGCAGATGGAAACATTGCAGTAATAAGTAATGGTTCAGGAATGATTATGTCTTGTATCGACCTCATTACCAAGCAAGGAATGAAGGTGGGTGCGGCACTTGATTTAGGCGGTGGTGCAACGGCGGACAGAATCAAGGAAGCAATTCGCATAGTGTCATCAAATACCAGCATTAAAGCACTTTTTATTAATATTTTTGGCGGCATTACCAGGTGCGATGAGGTCGCGATGGGCGTAAGGTTGGCAGTTGAGGAATTGGCTGTTGATAAATTGATTGTCGTCAGATTCGAAGGAACGAACAAAGACAAAGGGGTAGAAATACTGGAAGCAATTAAGGAAAATGTCAAAATGGTCGATGGTCTGCGAGAAGGTGTCAGTGAATTGGAGGCAAGAAGAGGCAGCTATGAGTATTCTAATTGATGAAAACACAAGACTAGTCATTCAGGGTATTACGGGCAGAGAGGGTAGCTTTCATACGGAACAAATGCTTGCATATGGGACAAAGGTTGTTGCTGGTGTTACCCCGGGGAAAGGCGGCCAAGAAGTATATGGGGTCCCTGTCTTTAACACAGTTAAAGAGGCAGTCGAAGCAACAAATGCTAATGCCAGTGTGATTTTTGCTCCTGTAAGGCATACGGCTTCAGGAATTTATGAGGCAATGGATGCCGGGCTTAAACTGATTATTACTATAGCGGAACATGTGCCTGTCCATGATATGATGTATGCTTACCACTTAGCACAAAAACAAGGTGTGAGAGTGATTGGGCCAAATTCTTTTGGAGTAATCTCTCCCGGTAAAGCCAAGGCAGGGTTTATGTCCCACAAGATATTTACGCCGGGACAGATCGGCATTATGTCCCGTAGTGCCACCAATTGTTACGAAACTGTATTTATGATGACTAATAAAGGGATTGGTCAATCGACCTGCATTGGAATCGGCGGTGATATGATACCTGGTTCAACTTTTGTGGATATTCTTCCCCTCTTAGAGAAGATCGCCAGAAGCGGCAAACCGTTATTGACC
>CAZCQT010000061.1:0-8337 GCA_964500905.1 uncultured Moorellales bacterium | reverse complement strand
CGTTTGATTTTTGTACGGGATATGAAAAAAGTGCCAACGTTTACTTGACTGTAACTGATACTCTTTCTAGGTTGACAGGTTATAAAACCAGGGATAAAATATACAAGTATATAAAAGGAGATGAAAAATATGGGAGTAAATCAAGGACTACTAAAAACAGCAAACATTATTAAAGGGGATTATCGCATTTTACTCTTATTGGGCTTGGGACATTTAGCTGCAGACATCAATCAAGGTGCTTTGCCTATTTTGTTGCCTCGATTGTTTACAGAATATGGGCTGTCTTATGCTCTTGCCGGGGTAGTAACGCTGGCTTTTAATTTAAGTTCATCCGTAATTCAGCCCATTTTTGGATGGTTAAGCGATAAAAAAACCACATTATGGATATTGCCGGTGGGGGTTATTTTAGCTTCGCTATGTATGTCACTTTTAGGTTTTGCCACTGAATTTTGGATGGTTTTGATGCTAGTTTTATTTAGTGGCATAGGAGTGGCTGCTTACCACCCTCAAGGCTCCAAAGCCGCAAGCTTTGCCGGCGGATCCGCCAGAGCTACTGCTATGTCGGTGTTCTCTGTTGGCGGGAATTTGGGTTTTGCTCTTGGTGCGGCAATAACAGCAGTAATTTTGGCCTCCGGTGGCTTGAAGGGCACCATAAATCTTTTAATACCCGGGGTAATTGTTGCCTTTTTATTGTGGATGTTTTTAAATAAAATTCCCAGTAAACCACGAGTACAGAATGAGGAGCAAAATGAAGAAGCCTTAGTCGCTAAACAAGGCAATTTGTGGAAGCCCCTTTCTCTCTTGGTTATAATTGTTGTTTTGCGTTCTTTTGTTCAATCAGGTTTAATTACCTTTATTCCTTTGTATTTGATTCATTACCTTGGGGCAACTGAGAGTTACGGCAGCACCTTGATATCAGTATTTTTATTAGCGGGAGCTGTCGGTACAATAATAGGAGGTCCTTTGGCTGATCGTTTTGGTAAAACAAGGCTAATAGCCTGGTCTATGGGCTTAATGCCGCCATTGCTGTTGACCTTTCTCTATGGTCCACCTTGGTTGAGTATCATTGCATTGGTAATTACCGGAGCAGTTCTGATTTCAACTTTTTCAATTACTGTTGTGTTGGGGCAAGTTTTTATGCCTAATTCTGTGGGCATGGCTTCCGGTTTAATGCTGGGCTTTGCGGTGGGGACCGGCGGTTTGGGGGCGGTTGGCTTGGGTACAATAGCCGATGGGTTCGGTTTGAATATTACAATGCTTACAATTGCTTTGCTTCCGATTTTAGGTTTATTTCTGACCTTTATTTTTGCAAGGGTTCAAAAGAAAATTTTTGGTGTGGTGAATTAAAATAAGTTAAAAGAAGAATCCCCAGGGGGTTCTTTTTTTCTTGCCTTCTAGGTTTTTCTCTTTAATTCTTACCTTGCCTTTACGAAAATGCCTTAACAATCTTAATTTATTGTATTTTGATTCCAGTTACTGTTATTGGTTTAGATGCATAGGAACATTTTACCGCTATCTTTACAGCAATAGGGTTAGTATAATGAGTAATATCAAGGGTTTGCCAGTTTTTCCTTCTAACCGAAAGCCGAATTTAATTTTAAAGCGGGGGAACCAATTTAAGGGGTGAACTCTAAAAGGCTAAGCTTTTAGAGAGGGGTTTCGGCTCCTAATCCGTCAGCTAACCTCGTAGGCTTTGTAAGGGGGTGGATCAGTATTTATATGAGGGGTTTAAGAGGGAACAGGCAAAATATTAATTTAAACGAAATAAGAAAGGGGTTAAAATTAATGAGATTTACCAAAATTATGATAGCGATAGCGATAGCTCTTTCTTTAGTCGTGCTTCCTGTATTACCGATGGGTGGTGCTAATGCAGCAACTACCTACACTTATCAATATAACACCAATTACTATAGCTATAGTGTTCCCAGCCAGACCTATACTACTGTAACAACGTATACTTTGTATTACGATGTGGCTACAGGAAAATATTATTTGGCACCAAAAACTCCTGCGGAAACAGGAAAACCGGCCCCTTCCAACCCCGGAAACTCACAAAAACCGGTGGAAACACCTAAACCTACGGCACCAAAACCTGAAGCACCAAAGCCCACCCAGCCTAAACCGGAACCAACCCAACCGGTTGCCGGTAGCAGTCAATTTGAGCAAAAGGTGGTTGATTTGGTTAACCAAGAGAGGGCTAAATTCGGATTAAGCCCCCTTGCTTATGATGGGGGACTTTCACAGGTGGCAAGATTAAAATCAGAGGATATGAGGGATAAAAAATATTTTTCTCACACCTCACCCACCTATGGTTCACCATTTGAGATGATGAAACAGTTTGGTATTAGTTATCGTACCGCCGGTGAAAATATTGCTGCCGGTCAAACAACTCCCGAGCAAGTGGTTAAAGCTTGGATGGACAGCTCAGGCCATAGGGCTAATATTTTAAACAGTCAATATACCCAAATTGGCGTTGGTTACGCTAAAGGGGGTAGTTATGGCCATTATTGGACACAAATGTTCATAGGTAAATAGAGTGTGGCCACGTTCCAAAAGGAACGTGGCTTTTTTATATTTACGGTTAAAACAAGGAAAACTTTCTTCTTCTTTAAAATTGTCGTATAATAAGTCAGAAACAGGCTAAAAACAGATTAGAAAGGGGAAATGCTGTTTGACTGAAACATTGACAGAAAAAATTATCAAGGAACATTTAGTTTGTGGTGAAATGGTACCGGGTGAAGAAATAGGCATTAGAATTGATCAAACTTTGGTTCAAGATGCCACCGGAACTATGGCTTATTTGCAATTTGAGGCATTGGGCATTCCTCGGGTAAAAACAAAGCGATCAATGACCTATGTGGATCATAATACACTGCAAAACGGGTTTGAAAATGCCGATGATCATCGTTATTTGCAAACATTTTCTAAAAAGTATGGTGTTTATTATTCCAGAGCAGGTAATGGCATTTGCCATCAAGTGCAATTGGAACGTTTTGCGATTCCCGGCCAGACTTTGCTGGGTGCTGACAGCCATACGCCCACTGCCGGCGGCATGGGCATGCTTGCCATTGGAGCAGGGGGCTTGGATATAGCCACTGCTATGGCGGGTGAACCATTTTATCTTAGAATGCCCAAGGTTGTTAAGGTAGAACTCTTGGGCAGGCTAGCTCCCTGGACAACGGCTAAAGACATTATTCTGGAAGTTCTACGCCGTTTAACTGTTAAAGGTGGCGTTGGAAAAATCATTGAATATGGCGGAGAAGCCTTAAAATACCTAACGGTACCTGAAAGGGCAACTATTACCAATATGGGAGCGGAGTTAGGAGCTACTACCTCTATTTTTCCAAGTGATGAAATGACCAGGCAATATTTAAAAACACAAAAAAGGGAGGCAGATTGGGGACCTTTGGAAGCGGATCAGGATGCTGCCTATAGTGAAATTATCCAAATCAGGTTGGATGAACTGGTACCTTTAGTGGCACAGCCGCATAGTCCCGATGCTGTGGTACCAATTGATGAATTAAAGGATATTAAGGTGGATCAAGTGGTTATCGGCAGCTGCACTAATTCCTCCTACAAAGATTTAATGCAGGCGGTTGCCATTTTAAAAGGGAAGAAAGTACATCCTGAAGTCAGCCTGGTAGTTGCCCCGGGTTCACGCCAAGTATTAAAGATGCTAGCGGATAATGGTGCTTTAAGCGACTTTATTATGGCAGGTGCACGTATATTGGAAAGTGCTTGCGGCCCTTGTGTGGGCATCGGACAGGCCCCTGCTACCAATGCGGTTTCGGTGAGGACTGTTAACCGTAATTTTGAAGGCAGGAGTGGAACTCAAAGTGCTCAGGTTTATTTATCCAGTCCGGAGGTGGCCGCATCAACTGCTTTAACAGGTAAATTAACAGATCCCAGGGATTTGGGTGAATATAAGCCTGTTTCCTTGCCACAGGAGTTTATTGTGGATGACAGTATGGTTTTAGATCCCGCTCCCGAGGGTGAAGCAGTTGAAGTAGTAATGGGGCCTAATATAAAACCTTTCCCGCTTAATGAGGCATTGGCCAATGAAATTGAGGCTGCAGTTTTACTTAAGCTGGGGGATAATATTACGACTGATCACATTATTCCTGCAGGCTCAAAGGTATTACATTTAAGATCAAATATACCTGCAATTTCTGAATTTACTTTTTCCGGCGTAGATCCTACTTTTACGGCAAGGGCCAAAAGTGCCGCTAAAGGTTTTCTGGTGGGAGGAGAGAATTATGGGCAAGGTTCCAGTAGGGAGCATGCCGCATTGGCTCCCATGTATCTGGGTGTCAAAGCGGTGCTGGTTAAATCTTTTGCCAGAATTCATAAGGCTAACCTAATAAATGTGGGTATACTGCCTTTAACTTTTCAAAACCCTGAAGATTATAATTCAATAGAACAGGGGGATCAGCTAAAATTAGTTAATCTTCTTGAGCAGATTCAATCTGGGAAAACTTTGGAGTTAGAAAACCTAACTAAAAAAGAAAAAATTTCGATAGAATGTGATTTAACACCTAGGGAAAGATCGATAATTCTGGCCGGCGGTTTATTAAATCATGTAAAAAGTCGTAGTTGAACTTTGCATATTTCAAAAGAAATTTGGCAATTTAAAAGGCACTGCAATATGTGGTGCCTTTCCAATTTAACAGATGTCCGCCTTAAATTTGTTGAAGTGACATTGAACTATTAAATATATTTAGAGTTATTGAAAAAGTTTGTTAATTTCGTTGACTTAATTGTTTTTAAAACTTATAATTGAATTTAGAATGAATGGTCATTCAGAATTGGAAGGAGTCAAGCGATGCCCATTAAAAGAGGAGGAAAATATTTTCAAATATTAGATGCCGCATTAAAAACATTTGCTCTGGATGGTTACCATCGAACCCAGGTTGCCAGAATTGCAAAGGAAGCCGGGGTGGCGGATGGAACCATTTATCTTTATTTTGAAAGCAAGGAAGATATTTTAATTTCATTGTTTACAGAAAAGATGGAGGCTTTTGTTTCAGAATTAAAAGCAAAGCTACAAAAAGGGAAAGGCTTCGAAGAAAATCTTAAGATTTTAGTCAACCATCATCTTGGGCTTTTAGGGTCAAATCCGGCACAAGCAATGTTCACCCAAATTGAAATGAGGCAAATAGACCCCGTGATCAATCAAGGGATTTCAGGCCCACTGAAAAGCTACTTTTGGGTAATTGAGGAGGTGATTCGGTCAGGACAATCAGAGGGGTGTGTCAGCATGGATTTGGATGTTCGCTTAGCCCGTAAAATGGTTTTTGGTGCAATTGATGAAGTTGTAACCTGTTGGGTTATGTCGGAAAGGAAATATGAGTTATCTTCCCTATCTGACCCTCTATATATAATGCTGAAGGCAGCATTATGTGCAACTAAGTAAAAAGGAGGAATGGTTTCGTGATCAAGATCAAGAAGGCAGCGGTACTAGGTGCCGGAATTATGGGAAGTGGCATTGCTGCACATTTAGCCAATGTCGGTATTCCCGTTTACTTGATGGACATCGTACCCAAAGATTTGCCGGAAAATGCAGGATCTAAGGAAAGAAACGTCTTTGCTCAAAAAGGCCTGGATGCTGCTATAAAATCTAAGCCGGCAGCTTTTTACAGCAAAAATGATGCAAGGCTTATTACAGTTGGGAACTTCGAGGACAATTTGGAATGGTTGGGAGAAGTTGATTGGATTATTGAGGTAATAGTAGAAAGATTAGAGATAAAAAAGGAAATGTTTCAAAAGGTTGCTCTTCATCGCAAGCCCGGAACAGTGGTTAGCTCTAACACCTCCGGTATTTCTATTAACGCAATGGTAGAAGGCTTGCCGGAAGAATTTCGCCAGCATTTCCTTGGTACTCACTTTTTTAATCCAGTAAGATATATGAAACTTTTAGAGATAATTCCCTGTAAAGATACCCTGCCTGGTTTAGTTCAGGACATGATGGTTTTCGGTGAAAGAGTATTGGGCAAAGGTGTTGTTTTAGCCAAGGATACTCCAAATTTCATCGGCAATCGTATTGGTACTTACGGCATGATTGATACAACCAGAATAATGCTTGAAGATGGCTACACCGTTGAAGAAGTGGATGTAATTACCGGTCCGGCCATGGGGCGTCCTAAAAGTGCCTCTTTCAGAACCTTGGATCTGGTTGGGTTAGATACATTTTTACATGTGGCTAATAATGTACTGCAAAATGTTGATGATCCTTTTGAGCAGGAAGCCTTTAAGGTTCCTGATCTACTGATAAAAATGGTTGAAGGCGGCCTTTTAGGAAATAAAACCAAAAAAGGTTTTTATACTAAGGATAAAAACAGAGCTATCCTGGCGTTAAATTATGGTAGTATGGAGTATGAACCCATAGTAAAACCAAAGTTTTCCTCCATTGAAGCAGGCAGAAATTTACCCGGCCTAGCGGCACGTTTGAAAAACCTGGTTAATTCCAAGGATCGGGCGGGACAATTTGCTTGGAAAATAACAAAAAGAACCCTGTTGTATAGTGCTCGCCAATTGGGAATTATCGCTGATGATATTGTGAGCATTGATAATGCATTAAAATGGGGTTTTAACTGGTCTATGGGTCCTTTTGAAATTTGGGATGCCATCGGAGTGGAAAAAAGTGTAGAAAAAATGCGAGCTGAAGGAGACGAAATTCCTGCGGTCTTGGAGGAGTTTTTGGCTGGCGGGTTTAAGGGTTTCTATCAGAAAAACGAAGAAGGCTTATTTGTTTACGATTTTAACAAGAAAGAGTATAAGCTAATTGAACAAAGCCCTGAATTGATTATTCTAAAGGATCTTAAAAAGCAAAACAGGGTAGCCTATTCTAACCCCGGAGCAGCATTGATTGATATTGGTGATGGCGTAGCTTGTTTGGAATTTACCTCTCCAAACAATGCCCTAGGTGTAGACATTGTTCAGGCATTAAATTACATTGTTGAAAACTTGGGTAAGCAGTTCGATGGAATGGTTATTGGTAACCAAAGTAAGAATTTCTGCGTTGGTGCTAACTTAATGTTGATGCTAATGGAAGCAGAGGATGAAAACTGGGATGAAATTGATTGGATGGTTAAGGAGTTCCAATATTCTTTCCTCAAAACCAAATATGCACCCTTCCCGGTGGTGGCAGCCCCCTTCGGCATGACTTTGGGTGGAGGCTTTGAGATTTCGGCCATAGCGGACAAAATCCAAGCAGCAGGAGAAACCTATATGGGTTTAGTGGAACTGGGTGTGGGTCTGGTACCGGGATCCGGCGGACATAAGGAAATGCTGATCCGTAGTATTGAAAGCGTAGCAGATGTCAAGGGAGTAGACCTGCAGCCTTTTGTGAATCGTGCTTTTGAAAACATTGCTATGGCAAAGGTTTCTACAAGTGCGAAGGAAGCCAAGGATTTAGGTTACATGAGATCAGGTGACGGGATTAGCGTTAACAGTGATTTTCTGATTCATGATGCCAAGCAAGCTGTTTTAGAAATGGTGAAAAAGGGTTATAGAGCACCTGCACCGGCTTTAATTCCTGTTGTGGGTGAAACTGGTTATGCTGTTTTGGAACTTGCTGTTTACACCATGCTACAAGGCGGATATATAAGCGAATATGATGCCCACCTTGCTAAAAAAGTGGCGTATATACTAACTGGCGGAAAATTACATCCCGGAACAGTGGTAACGGAGGAATATTTGTTGGATATCGAAAGGGAAGCTTTCTTAAGCCTCATTGGCGAGCCTAAGACTCAGGATAGAATGCGCCATATGCTGGCTAAAGGTAAGCCCTTGCGGAATTAAAGAGAGGAGGGTGTTAGATGCGGGAAGCGGTAATCGTATCAGCGGTTAGAACAGCGGTTGGCAAGGCACCAAGGGGAATATTAAAAAATCATAGGCCCGAGGATTTAGGTGGGGCTGTGATCAAAGAAGCGGTGGCAAGGGCCCAAGGTTTAGATCCTGCGGCGATTGATGATGTAGTTATTGGGTGTTCCTTTCCTGAGGGTGAACAAGGAATGAATATGGGGCGGATTGTGGCCTTAAGAGCGGGTTTACCCAATAGCGTTCCGGGTATGACGGTGAATCGTTTTTGTTCTTCCGGTTTACAATCAATTGCCATTGCAGCTGAAAAAATTATGTGCGGCTTTGCCGATGTGGTTGTTGCCGGCGGGGTGGAGAGCATGAGCACTATTCCCATGGGCGGTCAAAGGATAGCACCTAATCCATATATGGTGGAAAATCAGCCGGGAGTTTATATGGGCATGGGATTAACGGCAGAAGAGGTGGCAACCAGATATAATATTAGCAGGGAGGATCAAGACGCCTTCGCAGTTAGAAGTC
>CAZCQT010000060.1:0-8357 GCA_964500905.1 uncultured Moorellales bacterium | reverse complement strand
TACAATGGGTTAGCATCAGTCGATCCACCCCTAGGCCGCTGGTGGCATTGCCCTGAGGATCATTGTCAACAACCAGCACCTTCTTGCCCTCCCTTGCCAGGCAAGCTCCCAAATTAATGGCTGTTGTTGTTTTGGCTACTCCACCCTTTTGGTTAGCTAATGCAATAATCTTACCCATCTCATCACCTATTTCTCTATACTCTGGCAACTACCTATACATTCCACGTTGGCTCGTTTAGTTCCTGCTAAAATAATTAAAAAAGGCCCGAAGGCCTTCTAAAAATATCCTGCTTGCAAAGCATTTTTACTTTTCTGCCAAAGGCTTTTTTGCCGGGGTGCCGCTCTTTCTAGGATAATCTTTTGGAGTTTCTTTGTTTTTGCTGATTATCAGCAAGGATCTTTGATCCCCTGTTAAAGGTAATTGATAACTAACTGCCTTCTCTACTTCTCCCCCTAATAAACTAATAGCAGCATGGGCCTCTTCCAGCTCCCCCTGATAATTGGGTCCCTTTAAAGCATAAAGTCTCCCCCTTGGCCGTAGCAAGGGAAGTCCGTATTCAGCCAGCACCGCCAATGGTGCAACCGCCCTTGCCGTTACCACTGGAAACCTTCCCCTGTAACTAAAATCCCTGCCTAAATCCTCCGCTCGGGCATGTATGGTCTTCACTTGTACCAAGCCTAATTCTTTTGCTGCCAAGCTAACAAAGTCAACCTTCTTTTTTACAGTGTCAACCAAGGTAACAGCCATTTCTGGTGTAACGATTTTTAAAACAAGTCCGGGAAAACCCGCACCGGTACCTAGGTCTAATAAAAGTAAGTCATCCTTAAAAATCAACCATTTTATAAGCAGCAAAGAGTCTAGAAAATGTTTAATAGCTATTTCCTCCGGTTCCTTTATCGCCGTTAAATTAATTTTTTGATTCCAGTCTGAAAGAAGCTGGTTATATTTGACACACTGCTCCAGCTGTTGTTTAGTCATGCTGATTTCCAGTTGTTCAAGACCTGCTGTCAATGCATTTAAAAACTTATTTGCCATCCTTTGCTTTCCTCCGAATCTGTTCTAAAAAAATTAACAAACCATTAATATCGGCCGGAGAGACTCCCGAAATCCGTGCTGCCTGTCCAATGGAAAGAGGCCTTCTATCTGTTAATTTTTCCCTTGCCTCCAAAGATAAACCTTCAATTTCCCGATAGTTTATCTCTTGAGGCAAACGGCGATGTTCCAGCTTATTAAATCGTTCCACTTGCTGCTCTTGTTTTTTTATATATCCTTCATATTTAATCTGTATTTCTACCTCATTTTTTATTTCGTCCGTCAGCCCTTGTTGTTCCGGCAAAAAGACCTCCAAATCCCGGAAGCTCAACTCGGGTCTTTTTAATAAATCTGCCAGACTACAGGATTGTTTTAAAACACTACTATTTTTTTCACTCAAAAGTTGCTCAACTTTTGAGTGGCCGGGGTTAATCTGTAGCCCTTTCCATCTGTTAATTTCATTTTCAATACCAGCCTTCTTTTTAAGAAAGTGCTGATATCTTTCATCCCCAATTAAACCAATTCGTTTTCCTATTTCTGTTAATCTTAAATCCGCGTTTCCATGCCTAAGCAGTAAACGATATTCCGCCCTTGAGGTTAGCACGCGATAAGGCTCGCTAATCCCTTTTGTTACAAGATCATCTATCAAAACACCTATATATGCATCGGATCTTTTTAAAATTAGAGGTTCCTTTCCCAAAACCGTCAAGGCAGCATTAATCCCCGCTATTAATCCCTGTGCCGCAGCTTCTTCATATCCGGAGCTTCCATTAAGCTGGCCTGCACAATATAAGCCGGCAAGCTTTTTAAATTCCAAAGTTGGTTCCAGTTGAGTTGGGATAATATAATCATACTCAATGGCATAACCCGGCCTGATTATCTCAACCCGCTCAAGGCCTGGTATTGTTCTTAATATCTCCAGCTGCACCTCTTCCGGTAAACCGGTAGTCATTCCCTGAACATAGATTTCATTCGTATCAATACCCTCCGGCTCCAAGAAAAGTTGATGTCTGTCCTTATCCCGAAAACGTAAAATCTTATCTTCAATTGAAGGGCAGTACCTTGGGCCGGAGCCCTTGGCTCGTCCTGTATAAAGGGGAGAGCGTTCAAGGTTTTTTTCTATAAGCTTATGAGTTTCATCATTAGTATAAACCAGCCAACATGAAATGTTTGGCCTGTTTAGCTGCCTGTGAGTAAAAGAGAAATACAGGGGTTCTTCATCACCTTTTTGCTCTTGCATTTTGCTGAAATCCACTGTATTTTTATCAACTCTTGGCGGGGTGCTAGTTTCAAACTTGCCCAATTCCACGCCTAGAGTCTCTAAGCTTAAGGAAAGGTTTTCAGCTGCTAAAGAAGCATTCGGTCCGCCGGGATAACTTACCTCGCCAATAAAAATCCTGCCTCTTAAATAGGTGCCGCCGGTCAAAACCACTTTTTTTGCCAAATAAACGATATTTGTTTGCACCCTCACACCGATAACTTGCTGGTTTTCCGTCAAAATTTCTTCCACCATGGCTTGCTTTAGGGTTAGATTCTTTTGTTTTTTTAGGATTGCTGCCATGGTAGATTGATAACATTTTTTATCCGCCTGTCCCCGAAGTGCTTGCACTGCCGGGCCCTTTGCCGTATTTAGGGTTCTGATTTGTATGGCAGTTTGATCAATATTAACCGCCATTTGCCCGCCAAGAGCGTCAATTTCTCTTACCAAATGCCCCTTGGCCGGGCCCCCGATAGCGGGATTACAGGGCATTAAAGCAATTTGATCTAAGTTTAAACTCAAAAGCAAGGTCTGGCAGCCCATCCTGGCCGCCGCCAAAGCTGCTTCACAACCAGCATGACCTGCTCCTATCACTATAATATCAAACCTACCGCCAATATAGGCCATCGTCCTCATTCCCTCATAAATAAAATATTTTAACTAAGTAAAAAGCTATTTCCCAATACAAAAATCGGCAAATATCTTGTCTAAAACCTCTTCTTCCGTAGCTTTTCCGACAATTTCCGCCAAATAATCATAGCTTGATTTTAAATCAATCACCAGAAAATCTTCCGGATAAGCTTGATTAAAAGAAGATATAGCATCCTTAAGGTGTTTTAAGGCGTTTTTCACACTTTCCAAATGTCTTACCTTCGTCAGCAATGGTTCTTCCTCAATATTTAACTGTTTTAAGCCAAATAGCCCTTTAATTTCGCTCCCTAACTCAGCTAAGCCATAACCTTTCAATGCCGAAATTTCTAAAATTTTAATCCCTTTAAAGCTGGCTTCTAATTGCTCCTTTTTTATAATTTGCTTTTTTAAGTCAACCTTATTTAATAAAATTAAAAAGGGAATCTCCAGTTCTTTTGCTAATTCAAAAACCAAAAAATCATTATCCCCTAACTCAGTGCCTCCATCCAAGACCAAAAAAGCCAAATCCGCTTCCCGAAGAGTTTCCTTTGTTTTTTCTACCCCAATTATTTCTATAATATCATCCGTCAAGCGGACACCCGCAGTATCTATTAATTTAATAGGAATACCCTCTAAATAAATCGTTTCTATTATTAAATCTCTGGTAGTACCGGGCACATCGGTAACAATAGCCCTTTCCTTACCTAAAAGAGCATTCAAAAGACTGGATTTGCCCACATTAGGCTTGCCAAAGATAACTGTCTTCAAACCTTCACGTGCAATTTGGCCTTGCCTAAAACCCTGAATTAGTTTTTCCAGGGATTTTGTTAAATCATTTAACTCGATTGTAATTTCATTTTCAGATAAGCCATCAATTTGTTCTTCCGGAAAATCAATAGCTACCTCTAAAAAAGCTATAATTTTTAAAAGTCGTTCTTGTAAAGCAAAAATTTTTTTCGCCAGATTGCCTTCCAGTTGGGAAGCCGCCATTCTTAGATCGGATTCGCTGCTCGCCCGAATCAAATCCAAGGTAGCTTCGGCTTGGGTTAAATCCAATTTCCCATTTAAAAAAGCCCTCCTAGTAAACTCACCGGGTTTAGCTAAAACCGCTCCTGCCTCTAAAACTTCTTCCAAAATAGTGTTAATGATTAAAACCCCGCCATGACAATGAATTTCAGCCATATCTTCACCGGTATAGCTTCGGGGTGCTTTCATAATTGTTACTAAGACTTCATCTATAATGCTTTCATCGGAGCTCTTTTTAAGATACCCCAAATAAAGCCGATGGCTTTCCCCCTTTTTCCAATTTTTCTGTTTTGAGGGACTAAAAAGCTTATTAACTATATACTCACTTTGGGCACCGCTTACTCTGACAATGCCAATACCCCCTTCTCCGAGAGCGGTTCCGATGGCAGCTATGGTTTCCACAATCATACCTCCTTAAACTAAAAAACCCAGCAATTATCAATCGCTGGGCCCCCTCTTACTATTTTAGACTGATTACAACCTTACGATAGGGCTCTTGTCCTTCACTGAAAGTATCCACATCTTGATCATCTTGTAAAGCAGTGTGAATAATTCTTCTTTCATGGGGACTCATTGGCTCTAGCATAACCCTTCGCCCGGTTTTCTTTGCTTTTTCCGCTAATTTTCTGGCCAGCCTGTTTAAAGTCTCTTCCCTTTTTTTGCGATAATTTTCCACATCAAGAATAATATGTGCATGATTTTTTGTTTTTCGATTAACAGCTAAATTGCTTAAATATTGCAAGGCATCAAGAGTTTCCCCCCTATGGCCAATCATTAAACCCAGCTTATGCCCATGAAAAGACAGGTAATAATATTCTCCTTCTTTTCTTGTTTTGACTTCCGGTTTAATTTCCAGTTTTACCAAAATAGGCTTTAAAAACTCCAAAGCCATTTCAATCGGATCCTCTTTGATTATAATTTTAACCCTAGCCTGCCTTGAACCCAATATTCCTAAAAAACCCTTTGCCGGTTCCTCTAAAACTTCTGTCTCTATTTGTTCTAAGCTAACATTTAATTCTTTTAAAGCCGTTTCAATCGCCTCATCCACAGTTCTACCAGTTATTTCAGTGGTTTTCATTGTTAAGCAATTTCCTCCTTTTTAATACCACTTCCATCCCGCCTGATAACAAAGTGCTCCATTGTACTCATTATATTATACATTACCCAATACAAAGCAAGGCCGGCAGGAAAGCTACGGCTAAACCAAGCCATCATAACAGGCATCATGTAAAGCATAGCTTTTTGAGTTTGATCATTTGAATTACCCATACTTACCTTACTTTGCAAAAACATAAAGCCCGCAACCAATAATGGCAGAATCCAAGGATCCGGACTTCCTAAATTAGGTATCCATAAAAAAGATGCATGCTCTACAATTAAAGAAGGGTTCTCTGCCGGATCAAAAAAAGTACGCAAGGAAGTAAATAGTGCTATCAGAATAGGCATTTGAATAAGTAATGGTAAACATCCGCCAAAGGGATTTATTTTTTCCTTTTGATATAGCTCCATCATTTTTTCTTGCTGCTTTTGTTTATTATTCTTATATTTTTCCTGAACCTCTTTAATCATTGGCTGTGCTTCTTGCATTCTTTTAGTTGATTTAACTTGAATTGCAGTTAAAGGAAAAAGTATAAGCTTAATAACCACCGTAAAAATAATAATTGCCAAGCCATAACTAGGAATTCCTACATTAACAGTCAAACTGTAGAAGAATTCAATGATACTGGATAAAAAAGCTACTAAAGAAGCAAACAAATTGTTTCCCTGCACTAAAATGGTCACTTATGACTTCTTTTCTGCAGGATCCACCTCCCATATCTTTAATTTATTATTCCCTTTAAATATATAATTTAAAGAGGATCATAACCACCCGGATGAAAAGGATGGCATTTTGAAATTCTTTTTATCATTAAATAGCCGCCTTTAAAAAAGCCATGCTTCCTTAAGGCTAAAATAGAGTACTCTGAACAAGTGGGATAAAATCTGCAGCTTCTGGGGAAAAAAGGAGATATAAGCTTTTGATAGATTTGTATAAATACAATTAAAACCCTGCTCATTTTATTATTCCCGCCTTGCCACATAATTTTTCTATTTCTTGTTCGACTAGTTGATAGCCAATTCCTTTAATTTTTATTCTAGCAATAAAAATTAAATCATAACCGGTTTTAAATCTATCGAAATTTAATCTGCAAATTTCCTTCAATCGCCTTTTAATTTTATTTCTTTCAACAGCTTTTCCAACTTTTTTGGATACGACGAAACCAAAACGAGAATAATTTAAATCATTCTTTTTTAAATAAAGGACTAAGTACCGACCAACAAAAGATTTTTTACATTGATAAACTCGTTGAAATTCTTTATTCTTTTTTAACCGGTTTAGTTGATTTAACAATCCGGTACCTCCAAATCTATATATTATCCCTTATTCTCGATAAATTTCAGCCTTTGCTTAAAAAGAGAAAAAGGCCACCTTATGCGGCCTTTTATGCTGATAATCTTTTTCTACCTTTAGCTCTTCTAGCTTTAATTACCTTTCGCCCGGAAGGTGTTGACATTCTTTTTAAAAAACCGTGAACTCTTTTATGTTTTTTATTTTTAGGTTGGTACGTTCTCTTCATTAAAATTCCCTCCCATCTATTATCCATTAAAAATACATTTTCTTTAAAAAAGACAAACCAATTATAACTTTAAAATTATTCCTTTGTCAAGAAAAGCAAGTAAAAACTACTTTATTAAAGTACTATTTTAAATAACTCACAATAATAACAACCCGTCTTTTTAAACATGTTGATAACTTTTTTAAAATATGGAAAAGTTAATTGATTCTGTGGATAATTTTTGCTATGATATATTTACATTCTTTAAAAATTATTTACACCTTATTTTTAACAATGTTTTATCTTTATTGTTGCTTGCACTTTCTGTTATCAGGCTCTTAAACTTTATTCACATCCTTCCACAAATAGATATACACTTGCCTACAGCAAGCTGGGGATAACCACCCTTTTCCCCTCTTATTTTTTTATATAATCCACATCTTTACATGCTTTTTTCTTACTTCTTTTATTAATAATTTTAATTACAAAATAAGGAGGCCCTATTATTAATGTCCAATCGGTCTTTATTTGAATTATGGTCTAAAACACTAGATATTTTAAAATCAGATTTAAATATTGAAAGTTTAGACACTTGGTTTAAAGCAACAGAACCTCTTTATTATAACAGCAAAAAGCTAGTTATTATGGTCCCAAATATTTTTGCTCAATCCTGGCTACAAGATCGCTACTATACCTTAGTGAAAAACACCTTGGAACTGTTACTAAACCACCCTTTAGAAGATGTTCTATTTGTTTTACCAGAAGAACAAAATAAATGGCTTAACAAAAAAGATAATATTAAGATAAAATTTAATTTTACAGGCCATGATACTGAACAAAAACCAATAACTATTAAAAATCACAATCTTTTAAATTCACGCTACACCTTTGATTCTTTTGTTGTTGGAAACTCTAATCGCTTTACCCATGCCGCAGCCTTAGCGGTAGGGGAGACACCGGCAAAAACTTATAACCCCCTTTTTATTTACGGAGGTGTTGGTCTTGGTAAAACTCATTTAATGCACGCCATTGGCCATCTAGTTTATAAACGAAATCCTTATGCAAATGTCCTTTATGTATCCTCTGAAACCTTTGTTAATGAACTAATTAATTCAATTAAAGATGATGAAACAGAACAATTTAGAAACCGCTATCGCAATATAGATATATTGCTAATTGATGATATCCAGTTTTTGGCAAAAAAAGAAAGAACCCAGGAAGAATTTTTCCATACTTTTAACGCACTCTATGAAGCTAATAAACAAATAGTTATTTCCAGTGATAGAACTCCAAAAGAAATCCCTACCTTAGAAGACAGATTAAGATCGCGATTTAATTGCGGCCTTATTACCGATATACAACCTCCCGATTTTGAAACAAGGGTGGCAATTTTAAGAAAAAAAGCAGCCATAGATAATTTAGATGTTTCAGATGATATAATGAATATAATAGCCAGTAAAATTCAATCCAATATCAGGGAGCTGGAAGGAGCATTAATAAAAATTGCTGCTCACTCCTCCTTACAAAATAAAACCATCGACCACCATTTTGTTGAAGAAGCATTAAAAGATATTATTTCATCACCGGAACAAAAAGAGATTACAATTCAATTAATCCAAGAATATTGCTCAGAGTACTTTAATTTAAAAATAGATGTGCTTAAATCAAAAAGAAGAACCCAGGCAATTGCTTGGCCGCGTCAAATAGCTATGTATTTATGCAGAGAACTAACGGAGAATTCTTTACCACAAATAGGCCAAGCATTCGGTGGCAGAGATCACACCACAGTAATTCATGCCTATGATAAGGTTCT
>CAZCQT010000059.1:0-8387 GCA_964500905.1 uncultured Moorellales bacterium | reverse complement strand
AGTCACTGGTTTTTGTTGCCATTTCCGCCCCTATGCCGGTAACAATGATTAAAACGGAGAAATAAAAAAGGGACAATGTCCCTTTTTTTATGCCAAATTGCGGCGAAACCATTTTGGGTTCGCCTGAAAACAGAAAAGTGCCCTTAGCCTTGCAAATTATTCTCCGGAAATCGGAACAGTTATGTAAATCTTCGTTCCAACTCCTTCCTTGCTCTCAACCTTTAATCCGTATTCATTTCCGTAAAGACTTTTTAACCTTTCGTGGACATTAGACAGGCCCACACCATTGCCGGAACCTACCCCGGGGTTTAGTATGCCTGAGAGGCGATTTTTTGGTATGCCAACCCCGTCATCAGCAACTTTAATATGCAATTCCATCCTTTTTATCTTGGCATCAATGGTAACTGTACCTGTTCCAATCTTTGGAGACAATCCATGCTTGACAGCATTTTCAACTAAAGGCTGGATGCTCAAAACCGGTATTTCATAATTTAATGCTTTTTCTTCAATGGTTTTTATCAATCTTATTTTATCTCCAAAGCGGGCCTCTTCCAGGGTAAAATAAGTATCAACGGCTGTCAATTCTTCTTTTAAGGTAATATAGCGGCTTTTATGAGTCAGGGTTTTTCTGAAAAGCTCCGCCAAATTAATTAACAAATTTCGAGTTTTTTCGGGATCAGTACGGCTATACATAATAATTGTATTTAAGGTATTAAAAAAGAAATGGGGATTAATTTGGGCATGAAGTGCCTCAAGCTGGGCTTGCGTCAGCAGCTGGGCCTGTCGATCTAACTCAGCCAACTCCATTTGCAGGCTAAGCAGTTGAGCAATTCCAATAGTTAACCTGATGATATGGCTGGGCGGGCGGCCAAAAGATGTGGAATAAAGCTTTAAGCTGCCAACAACCTTATCACTGCTCTTTAAAGGGGCGATTACGGCAGAACCCAGGGGGCAGTCGCAAATACCCTGACGACTGCAGTTGAGAGCTTTGTGATCCGGTACGATGGCATATTCCCCGGTCCGTATGACCTTTTTAGTCGCTTCGGTTAAAATCTTTTCCCCCGGCTGATGCTGATCGCAACCTACACCTATAAAGGCTAAAACCTTTTCTTTGTCAGTGATGGCTACTGCCGCCATCCCGCTGATATTTTGAATAATTTCTGCCGATTGCTTGGCTGTTTCTTCATTTAAACCCAGACGCATAAAAGATAAGGTTTCGTTGGCGATCTGCAAGGTAGAAAACATAGTTATATTTTCTTCCAGAGGAATAAATGGAGGAATTTTGCGAATAAATATTCTCGAAAGAAAGAGAAAAAGCCCTAAATTAACAGCTACCAGAAAAGCAGCCATCAACAGCCAATTACACTTGATGGTGTTAATTAACAGCACTTCTAAAAATGTTAAAATTCCCAAAAAGAACAGAAGCTGAATTTGTCTTGAGGTTAAATTGAGTTTCAAGGAATAACCCCCTAATAAAATTACAATTTATTCTTAACTCTATGTTGCCTAAGAATGGGGCATCTGTCAATAAAAACTGAATAATTAACCAAGTTTTGCAGGTTAATGGCAGTCTAATGCCGAAATTTATCTTATTACTTTGTAAGGAGTATAATATGATTATTGGAATTGGTACAGATATAATTGAGATTGAGCGTATAAAAAAAGCCATTGAAAGAAGATCAGGCTTGCTGGTAAAAATCTTTACTCCTAAAGAAAGAAATTATTGCTTAGGTAGGGAAAACCCCTGGCCCTCTTTTTCAGCAAGATTTGCCGCTAAAGAGGCGGTAATGAAAGCCCTGGGTGCAGGTTTTTCCCAGTGTAGCTTTAGCGAAATAGAAATCAGAAGGAACCACCAAGGTAAACCACAGATTTATCTTTCCGGCAAAGCTTTGAATCTTGCTAAAAAACAAGGAATTAATTATTGGCATTTAAGCTTAAGCCACAATAAAAACCATAGTCTCGCCTTTGCAATAGCTGAAAAGAGAGCGGTTCTATCGAAAAAGAGGTGATGAAATGTATTTGGTTACCGGTGAAGAAATGAAAAGGCTGGATCAGGAGACTATCCAAAATTATTTTTTGCCGGGTATGGTTTTAATGGAACAGGCTGCCTTAAGGATAGTTGAATTGGTAAGCTTTAAACTAAATAATCAAGTAATGAATAAACGTATCCTTGTTTTTGCAGGAAAGGGCAATAACGGGGGAGATGGCTTTGCTGCCGCTCGATTATTGGATCAGGCAGGAGCCGGTGTAAGTGTTTTTATGATTTGCCGTCCGGAAGAGCTGGCAGGCGATGCTTTGACTAATTATCGAGCTTTTCAGCGTCTTGGAGGCAAGATTTATTTATTACAAAAAGAAGCGGATTTGCAAAGAGTAGCACTTGCTTTAATCAATACAGATTTAATTATTGATGCTTTATATGGTACAGGCTTTAAAGGAAATGTAGGAGGCCTGACGGCAGATTTGCTAAAGATGCTCAATGAAACGAATATTCCTATTATTGCCGTGGATTTACCCTCCGGCTTAGATGTTAATACAGGCCAGCCCGGGGAGATAGCCATTAAGGCTGATGCCACCGTTACTTTTGGCCTGCCTAAAATAGGGCTTTTGTTAGAGCCCGGGGCGAGTTTTGCAGGGGAGCTTTGGTTGGGCGATATTTCCTTGCCTAATCAATTAATTGAAAAGGCCAACTTCAAAACACAATTAATTACAGCACAAGCCTGTCAAAAACTACTCCCCCTGCGTCCGATTATTGGCCATAAGGGTACATTCGGTCATGTTTTTGTTGTTGGGGGCTCTGAGGGAATGACCGGGGCCATTTATTTAGCCTCTGAAGCTGCCTTAAGAACGGGTGCGGGTTTAGTCACAGCTGGTATCCCTCGTTCCCTTAATAGTATATTGGAAGTCAAAACAACTGAGGTAATGACCAGGCCCTTACCGGAGACGGAAGCGATGTCTATTGGTTTGGAAGCCTTGGAACCTATCTTATCCTCACAAAATAACATAGATGCTTATCTGTTTGGCCCTGGAATGTCCCAACATTCCAGCACGGGATCCTTATTGAGGGCTGTTCTGGACAGACTGGAAAAGCCAACCGTTTTGGATGCGGATGCTCTTAACCTGCTCAGGGGAGAAAAATTAAAAGAACTGTTCAGAAGTGTTAAAAGCCCTCTTGTTATAACTCCCCACCCGGGTGAAATGGCAGGTTTATTGGGAATAAATGCAGGAGAAGTACAAGCTGATAGAATCCAAACAGCAAAAAAGGCGGCCAGGGATTGGCAGGTAGTAGTTGTTTTAAAAGGGGCAAAGACATTGGTAGCTGATCCTCAAGGCAATTTGTATGTTAATCCCAGCGGCAACTCGGGCTTGGCCACCGGTGGCAGTGGTGATGTGTTGGGAGGGATGATAGCCTCCTTATTGGGGCAGGGTTTAAAAGCCACAGAAGCCTCTGTTTTAGCTGTTTATCTCCACGGCTTGGCTGGGGATTTGGGAGCAGAGAAAAAAAGTCAATTTTCCTTAACAGCAGGAGATTTATTGGATTTTTTGCCAGCATCTTTTTTAAGCTTGGAACAGGGTTCCTTTAATAAACAGCCAATTATTAATGAGAGGCTAATCAAAATCAGTTAAAATAGCAGAGAATCAAAAAGGAAGAAGGTTGGAAGATGCGTCCCGTTTGGGCAGAAATAGATTTAACAGCGATAGAGCACAATTGCAAATTAATAAAAGGGTTATTAAAATCATCAACGGAATTAATGGCCATTATCAAGGCGGATGCCTACGGGCATGGTGCAGCTCCTGTGGCTAGAAGAGCCTTATCCTCCGGTGCAGCTTGGCTGGGTGTTAGTTCATTGGAAGAGGCCCTGGAAATCAGACAAGGGGGAATTGACGCTCCAATTTTAATACTGGGATATACCTCCTTAGAGGATGCACCTGTTACCGTGGCCCACAGAGTTACCCAGACAGTTTTCAATTTGAAGCAGGGGATAATTTTAAATGAAGCTGCAAAGGAATTAAATAACAAGGCTCAAATTCATATTAAAATAGATACAGGCATGAGCAGATTGGGTTTTGCACCGGATAAAGCAAGTATACAAATAATTAAGGAACTGTCCGGATTATCCCACCTGGTTATTCAAGGAATTTATACTCATTTGGCTGACGCAGGAAATCCGGATAAAACCTCTGCCCTGAAGCAATTACATTTGTTTCAGGATTTTATTCGAAATTTAGAAGCCGAAGGAATATCCATTCCTTTAAAGCATACGGCGAATAGTGCCGCCATTTTAAACCTGCCCGAATCCCACCTGGACCTGGTAAGGGCCGGAATTATAATTTATGGTTTATATCCCTATCGGGAGGAAAAGGAGAAAAGAGTTAATTTTAAGCCGGCCCTTTCCCTGAAAACTAAGATAGTTCATTTAAAAGAAGTGGAGCCGGGCACAGCTATTAGCTATGGGGGAACCTATGTGGTAAACTGCCCGAGCAAGATAGCAACTTTGCCCTTAGGTTATGCGGACGGCATTAATCGTTTATTATCCAATCAAGGGGAGGCATTAATCAGGGGAAAAAGGGTAAAGATTGTGGGTAAGATTTGCATGGATCAATTGATGGTGGATGTTACAGAGGTAGAAGCTGTTGCGAGTGGCGATGAAGCCGTTTTGATTGGCAAACAAGGGGAGGAAGAAATAACCAGTGATGAAATAGCCGAGAGACTTAATACTATTAACTATGAAATTGTTTGTGCTATTAGTTCTCGGGTGATCAGAAAACACTTGCCTTAAAATACCATCAAAAAAAACGGAAAATCGGCCATTTTTCAGCACAGCTTAACTTGCTACTCAGTTGTTAAATGGCTATAATAGAGTATGACTTAGCTATATGCTATAAAATAGCATGAATAGCATTCTTTGATGCAATACTATAATGGCAGGAAAAGTTGGAGGAGGTGCCTTCCTTGTCCGGTGTTAAAAGAATTATGATCAGCATCCCTGAACAGCTTTTAGAGGAAGTAGATGGCTTGGTTTCCACAGAAAAACGTAATCGCAGTGAGTTTATCAGAGAGGCTACCAAGCTCTATATTGCTGAGAAAAAAAGGCGTCGGATGCGAGACCAGATGAAGCAAGGCTATCAGGAAATGGCGCAAATTAATTTGAAACTGGCTACGGAAAATTACGAAATTGAAAATGAAGTGCAGGGTTATTTTGAAGAAAGATTAGCGGAGTGCAAATGAGAATGCAAATTAAGCGAGGCGATATTTATTTCGCACAGCTGAATCCGGTAGTAGGTTCCGAGCAGGGTGGAACCAGGCCGGTTCTGATTATCCAAAATGATATTGGCAATCAGTATAGTCCTACTACCATTGTGGCTGCAATTACTTCTCAGATTTTTAAGGCTAAGTTGCCTACTCATGTAGAGGTTAGTGCCAGTCAAAGCGGTTTGGAGAGGGATTCTGTTATTTTGCTGGAACAAATTAGAACCATTGATAAAAGCCGCTTAAGACATAAGGTGGCAGTTTTAGAAGAAGAGATTATGACCAAGGTGGATGGGGCATTAAATGTCAGCCTTGGCTTGGCAGAGGTATAAGTTTTGATTAAGAGTGCCTAACCGAAAAGGGGAAGGGCATTTTTGTTTTATAGGACAATTTTTTCCCACTGCTATGATTTGGGGTTATTGCATATCCTTTACTAGAAAAAATAAAGGGGTGTGCCTATGAGGCCTTTTATTGGGTTGAGTTGCTCTTGTCAGGAAGAGAAACACTTTTTGCATGATTGCTACAGAGAAGCAATTGAAGGAGTGGGCGGTTTACCGGTTTTGTTGCCTCTTACCTCTAATAGTCATACCATGCTTGGGTATTTGAAAAAGGTTGATGGCTTGGTTTTAACAGGGGGCGAAGATTTAAATCCATTGCTATTTGGTGAAAATCCCCTAAAGGAATTGGGAGCTGTAAACCCCCACAGAGATTTTTTCGAACTTAGTTTATGTAAACTTTTCTTGGATAGCGGGAAACCTGTTCTAGGCATTTGCCGGGGCCTCCAGGTTTTAAATGTTGCACCCGGGGGTACCTTGTTTCAAGATCTTTCCGCTCAACTGCCCGACAGCATGCAGCATGATCAAAAGGCCCCTAAAAACCACACGAGTCATGAGGTCTTTATTGAAAAACCTTCTTTTATGTATCATTTATGCGATTTGCAGGTAATTAAGGTTAACAGCTTCCATCACCAAGCGGTAAAATCTTGCGGAAGAGACTTTCGGGTAGTGGCCTGGGCTATGGATGGGGTAATTGAAGGAATTGAAAAAAAACAAGGCTTTGCCTTGGGAGTTCAATGGCATCCGGAGCATTTGTGGAAAGAAATTGTCAGTCAAAGAAACATTTTTTTAGGTTTAATAAGGGCCATTAAAGGGAATTTGGCTCTTTAACAAGAACATATTACAAATGCAAATGCAACCCTTGGAAGGGAGTTGGGCTTAATGAAGGCCTTAATCAATTGCCGCATCTTAACCATGGAAGAAGAAAATTTTGATAATGGCTACATTTTAATTGGTAATGGTAAAATAATGTCTATCGGTATAGGTGGCAACACTTTTCCCGCTGAAACGGAAATAATTGATTTGGAAGGTAAGACTGTAATGCCGGGCTTAATTGATCCCCATTGCCACCTGGGCATTTATGAAGAAATTTATAGAATCGAGGGTAATGATGCTAATGAATATAGCGATCCCATAACCCCGGAATTAAGGGCCCTGGACGCTATTAACCCTTCGGATGAAGGTTTTTTTGATGCGTTGCATGGCGGTGTAACCACTGTGGGTGTTTGTCCGGGAAGTGCCAATGTGGTTGGCGGTTCTTGTGTAGCACTAAAAACCTTTGGTAAAACTATTGATGAAATGCTCATCAAGGAGGTAGTGGGGTTAAAAATAGCCCTTGGGGAAAATCCCAAAAGGGTTTACGGGGAACAGAAGAAAAAACCTATTACCAGGATGGCAGTGGCGGCTCTGCTCAGGAGTCAACTGGTTAAGGCCAGACATTATTTAAATAAGAAGAAGGGTACGGGGGGCTTTGAGCCTGATTTGGGGTTAGAGCAGGTAGCCTTGGTGCTGGAGGGCAAAGTTCCCTTAAGAGCTCATGCTCATCGTAGCGATGATATTTTAACTGCTTTAAGAATTGCTAAAGAGTTTCAAGTCCCCATTGTAATAGAGCATTGCACAGAGGGGCATTTAATAGTGGAAGAGTTAAAGGAAAGTCAAGTTTCTGTAGTGATTGGTCCCAGTCTGACCAGTCGGGCAAAGGTAGAGATGAAAAACCGTAGCTTTGCCACAGCAGGTATTTTGGCCAAGGCCGGTATTGAGGTTGCTCTTTGTACAGATCACCCCGAAACTCCAATTCAATACTTTTTTTTATGCGGTGCCCTAGCAGTAAAGGAAGGGATGGAAGAAAACGCTGCTCTGAGATCAATGACTATTAATGGAGCGAAAATATTGGGGGTAGCGGATAGGGTAGGTAGCTTGAGGCCCGGCAAGGATGCAGACCTAATAGTCTTGGATGGCTCAATCTTTGATTTAAAGACAAAAATAACAGCGGTCTACATAAATGGCCAACAGATTGGTATCAGTTAAAAATGATCGTTTTTAATTTCAAAACGGATAGAATCTGTTTTAGAACCAAGGGGATGTGAAAAAATGCAGTTTGAAACAGCCGATCCTCGACAAACAAAAAAACTGGGTGAGATATTTGCTAGTCTTCTTGAAAAAGGGGATTTGCTTTTAATAACAGGGGATTTAGGTGCGGGGAAAACAACTTTCATTCAAGGCCTGGCTTTGGGGCTGGGAATCAAAATAGCTGTAACGAGCCCCACCTTTACCATTGTTCATGAATACCCCGGTCCCTTGCCCCTTTACCATATAGATGCCTATCGCATTGAAAGAGAAACAGAAATTTTAGAGCTTGGTTTGGATGAGTATTTTTACGGAGACGGAATTACCGCCATTGAATGGCCGGAAAAAATAGAGAACTGGTTGCCTCAGGATGCAATCGAAATCAACATTAAAAAAATAATGAATCAGGAAAATAAAAGAGTGCTAACCTTCATGGCACACGGAAAAACGGTTTATCAGGATTTGCTTAAGGAGTTGAAAAGGATTGCGAATCTTAGCAATTGAAAGTGCTACCAATGTTGCAAGCGTAGCCATAGTGACGGAAGAAACAATTTTAGCCGAGGTAAATTTAAACACAGGGAAGACCCATTCCCAGCGGTTGATGCCCCTTTTAGCAAGCTTAATGGAAGAGGCAGAATTGGAATTAGCGGATTTGGATGGGATTGCAGTTTCAGGGGGGCCCGGATCCTTTACCGGTCTCCGTATCGGTGTGGCCACTGCTAAGGGGTTGGCCTATG
>CAZCQT010000058.1:0-8409 GCA_964500905.1 uncultured Moorellales bacterium | reverse complement strand
CCATTGAAAAATGATTTGGAAAGGGCTGATCGGTTTTTTTTAGATTTTCTTAGGTCCCTTATGAAAAATCCGGAAACTGCAGCAGCTTGGTGTGGCTTAGGTATGGTTGTTGGTGTAAAAATGCAAGACTTAAACTTAGGTTATACCATCAGATGCACCCCTGAAGGAGTTATTGCGGAATCCGGTTACCCAGAAAATCCGGATACTGGTATTTCCTTCACAAGTGATACCTTCCACGATCTTTTTACAGGTGAAATTAATGCAATTATGTCACTGGCTTCCGGCAAGATTTCCATTAGTGGTTCTACCAAAAATATGCTCAGGCTTTCAAATGTTTTGCCCCAAACCTACGAAGTCTACGAAAAATTTTTAAAAGAATCTCTAGCTTAGCTAAATGGTTTAAGATCACGGCCTATTTATTCAGGCATATTACTCTTTTATTAATACAGCCGACAAGCACTCAATTTACATGTAAATAAAGAAGTGTGTGCAGAGGAACTACCTTTGCCCACACTTCTTTTTTAGAAATACTGAAGAAAATTTTAATTTACTTAAATATTACGCCTGTGATTAAAGTGTTGGTGGCCGGACAGTTAGATAAATGCCAGAGATTGACACAGACGTTGTGTTAGTGATAACATAAACTTACAATTACTTATGCTTTTAGCTCCTACAAATAAAAAAATAAGAAAGGGAGAAGAGCAATGAGTCTTCCGCTAAAAAACGATTTTGTAAGAATTAATCGGTTTTTTTTGGGATTCTTTAAATATTTAATGGAAAATCAGGAAACCGCTAAGGAATGGTGTCGCTTGGGTATGATTGTGGGAATAAAAATACAAGACCTAAACCTGGGTTATACAATTAATTGTCTTCCTCAAGAAATTGAAATTGATTCAGGCTACCCCAAAAACCCCGATGTTGGCATCTCTTTCACTAGTGATACCTTCCATGACCTTTTCATTGGTAAAATTAATGCAACTATGTCCTTAGCATTAGGGGAAATAAGGACAAGCGGTCCCACAAAAAACATACTAAGAATAGCAAGGATTTTACCAAAAACATATGCGGTCTACGAAGAGTTTTTAAAAGAATCAGAATTCATTTAAAACTACCAAGCGATTTAATAATAAGTTATTATATATCAGCTTTCATAAAAAGAACTTTGAAACATTGCACAACACTGGATTTTTTAGCTTCGCTTTAAAGTGACAAAAAAAGACCACTGTTTAAACAGTGGTCTTAAACAAAAGTTTTGTCTTATTTTTATTTGATTAAGTTTGGTAAAAAGGTAATAAACTGGGGCACAAAGGCGAAGATCAAAACTGCTATCATTTGCACAATCAGGAAGGGCCAGACACCTCTTACAATGCGGTCAAACTTTAGGCCGGTTATAGCACATGCAGTAAAAAGATTATACCCAAAGGGAGGAGTCACAAAGCCAACTACAATATTGATAACAAACAATACTCCTAAATGCAATGGATCCAAGCCTAATTGCAAGCCAAGAGGAATAACAATCGGTGCCATAATAATAATTGCAGCAATATTATCCAACAAGGCTCCCACCAAGAACAAGAAGAAGGTCAGCATTAGCAGGTAAACTATTGGACTATTTACGTATTGCATTAAAAAGCCGACTATTGAATTTGAAACCTGGGTAGTGGACATAAGCCAAGAAAGCACATTGGCCACTGCTACAATAAAGCAAATCATTGCTGATGTTTCCATGGATTTAATCAATATTGTGGGAAGATCCTTAAGCTTAAGCTCACGGTATACCGCAAATCCAACAATAAGGCTATATAATACGCCTACCGCAGCTGCTTCAGTAGGTGTAAAAATTCCACCATAAATACCACCCAAAATCAGAACAGGAAGAAACAAAGCTCCCAGCCCTGACCATGTAGCCTTTAAAACATTCATAAAAGAAAATTTATTTTCCGAGCTATGCTCCACTATCGCCGGACTTCTTTTGGCGATAACCATGTTTACCATAATTAGAAGAAAAGCAATAAAAATACCGGGAAGAACCCCTCCTAAAAACATATCCGTTACGGAAATATTCATGGTTACCCCATAAATTATCATCGGAATACTGGGAGGAATTATGGGTCCAAGGGCACCTGCCGCAGCCACCAAGCCCCCCGCTGTTTCCTTAGTGTAACCTTTTTGTACCATGGTAGGTATGATTATGGTGCCAATAGCTGCCACAGTGGCTGG
This sequence comes from uncultured Moorellales bacterium, assembly GCA_964500905.1. GTDB lineage: Bacteria > Bacillota > DULZ01 > DULZ01 > DULZ01 > JBBAFB01. The sequence goes on along the minus strand of CAZCQT010000058.1, from coordinate 6,189 downwards.
AGCCGAACCCGATATAGCGGCAAAAACTACGCAAGATAGAATAGCTACAATACCCAGACCGCCTGAACGGCTGCCTACAAGGCTTTCGGCCCAACTCACAAGCCTTTTGGATATTCCTCCGCTTGCCATTAGATTTCCTACTAAGATAAATAAAGGTATAGCCAAAAGGGGAAATGAATCCAGCCCGGTTACCATCCGCTGTGCAATTAAAATCAAAGGCTTTATATCCGTTATGGCCAAGAAACCGATACTTGCTAAACCAATGGCAAAGGCAACCGGCACCCCCAAGAAGATCAAAAGGAACATTACCAGAAATAAATAACCCATTAACCATTGGCCCCCTTCATCGCTTTATCAACTAATATCTGAATAAAATTAAATAGTGAATAAAGAATTATTAAAATGCCGGTTACGGGAATTGCCAGGTATACTAGTGAAATATTCAGTCCCATAGCCGGGCTTAACTGGGTTTTTACTGTAAAGACCATATTGAAGCCTTCCTTTACCAAGACTACGGACATTATTACAATAAGAGCTTGTATAACAAAATCCAATGTTTCTTGGACTCCGGTAGGAAAAAGATCAAACAATGCAGTTACTCTTGCATGACCATTATTTTTAACACAAAATGACGCTGCCAAAATATTTTCCCAATTCTAAATGTACTGTCGCTACTCCTCCGTCCAAGATAACGAGTTATTTAAAACATATCTGGTATACACTTGGGCTATACATGAAATAATCATAATCGAAAAGGTTATAACAATTAAAAAGCCGCCGACATGATCTACGTACTTTTCGATTTTCTTCAATAACTTCATAGCGATCCCCGCAATCTTTCCGCGAGTTTACCGGTAGCTGGCCCGGTAAACTCGCAGAATTGATATAATAATGTTAACTTAAATTGCCTTGCCTCTAATTATTACTTTTTAAGCTCCTCCAAGGCGGCCATTAGCTCATCAACTAAATCACTGCCAATGGTGGTTTTTTGTTCTCCATAGAAAGTTCCAAGTGCCTTTTGGAAAGCATCATAATCAACATCTTCTACGGCTTTCATTCCGTTGTCTTTCAATACCTGCAACTGGACAATTTCATTTTTGGCTATAAAATCTCTTAATTCATTGCCGGCGTCAACTGCAGCAGCTTTTACCATGCTCTGTTGCTCCGAGCTAAGATCCCGCCAAACTGAATCGGACATGCAAAGAATTAAAGGGGAATAGAAATGCCCTGTCATAGAAATATAATCGGCCAATTCATAAAAGCGGTTGGCTGCGAGAACGCTCAGCGGCAAATCTACACCATCAATGGTTTTTTGTTGCAAACCGGGTATTGTTTCAGAGTAAGCCATAGGTACAGCATTTACACCAAGAGCTTTATATGTTGCCATATACATCTTCGTTTCCATGCTGCGGATTTTTTTACCGATAAGATCTCCGGGAACCTTTACCCCGCTTCCATTTGTTACAAGATGTCTAAAACCACCCACACCCCAAGCCAATGGTTCTACACCTGAACCCTCGAAAGATGCTAAAACCTTCTGCCCAACGGGGCCATCCAAAACCGCGTTTGCTGTATCATAATCTGGGAACAAGAAGGGGAGATCAAATAAAGCAGCTTTGGGTACAAAAACACTGGCATAGGAATTTGTCATCACACCCATATCAACCGTGCCTATTTTCATGCCTTCGAACATTTCCCTTTCCTGACCAAATTGACCACCGGTGATGACTTCAATTTTTATGGTTCCATTGCTTCTTTGAGCAACATTTTCAGCAAAATTAGCAGCAAAACGATGATAAGGATCATTCATATCCGGCGAACTAACATGAGCAACTTGAATAATCTTTGGAGCAGGAGCAGGGGTAGCTGCACCGCCATTTTGTTCCGGCCCCTCCTTGTTACCACAGCCTGTCACCGCTGCTAAGGATAACAACAACATGACCACGAGAAAAATAACTAAGCTCTTAGATGTTTTCATAATCTGAACTTTCCTCCTTAATACCTAATTTTATTTGGTTTTATCCTTGCTTTTGGCAAGGTTTCCCCCTCTTAAAGTGCAACTTGAATGTTCCGTAAAACTAATTCCGACTCCCTAGTTTTCTTTAGCAGGGCCAATTAAACCGTTTCGGAATGCATTATTAAAATTTCTGCAATGACGATCATTCCCTTTGATGGCCGTTGTAGCAAATAAGGTAGTCATCAGCTCCCGGCTTAAAGGATCCATAATAGCGGAATCCATACCGGAAAAATAGGCAATCGCAAAAAAGATTTGGTTAATTGTTTTTCTCAAAGGCATACCAAAGGAAATATTACTTAAACCAGAAGTTACTTTAATGGTTGGGTATATTGCCTTTACCTGCTTAATCGTGTCCACAAAATTGATGACAGAACTGTTATCCGTAGGCAGGGCTGTTACCAAGGGATCTAGATGAATGCGATCAGGTGTTATTCCGTATCCTTTAGCCTTTTCTACCAACTTACAGGCGATATCAACTCTTTTTGATACATTTTTAGGTATCCCATCATCATCACAAGTTAAAGCAATTACCTGCCAGCCTGTCCCTTCTATCAAGGGGTAAATAATCTCACATTTATCTCCTTCATCAGAAACAGAGATAATAAATCCTGTCAACCTAGCTGAGCTAAATACCGCTTCAATAGCCTGCGGATTTGGACTATCAATACATAGAGGCACATCAACAGCTTTCTGGATAATATCTATTAACCACAACAGGGTTTCGACCTCAATTTCCGGTTCGGTGCTTGCACAAACATCTAAATAATTCGCACCTGCCTTTACTTGTTCAATAGCCAGCGTCCTGATTAAATCCGCATTTTGCTCCTCAATCGCTTTTTTTACCCTTGGGATAGTCCCATTAATTTTCTCCCCTATAATTATCACTGAGCTATTGTCACCTCCATAAATCCTTTATTACTTGTGCTTGAGAACTGTTGTTTAATCATTTTCCCAAATCCGAATCTTTGGCCCTGTTTATGATCTCTTTCAACAATTCTTTATCTGCACTGTTTAACGGCAATAAAGGCTTGCGAGGCGGGCCACCATACAGACCCAAAATATCCATTGCTGCCTTTAATCCTGCAATCCCCCAGCGACTGGTAACAGCCTGGTTTATCTCCAGTAATTTCAGCTGAAGTGATCTGGCTTCCCGATGTTTTCCCATCTCTGTTAATTCAAGAAGATTAGCACACTCATCAGGCAAAATCGTTGCTAATGCCATGGTTCCCCCGGTTGCACCCAAAACTAGGCTGGGATATAAAAAACTGGCGGAACCCGCAAAAACAGCAAAGTCGTCGGCTACAGAAGCAATAATCTCTCCAATTTGGGTTATATTACCGCCGGAATCCTTAAGGCCTATAATATTTGGGTGGGCAGACAACTCTATTACCACTTTTGCAGATAGATTAATCCCCGAATTGCCCGGCATATTATATAAAACAATTGGGATACTGCTGGCGTCTGCCACTTCCCGATAAAAACTTTTGATTAAATCCTCGGTCATCGCTCTTTTATAATAGTTTGGACTAAGAACCAAGGCCGCACTGACACCTACCTCGGCCGCATAGTTATTCAATTGAATAGTATCCCTCGTAGATTCGCAGCCTGTCCCGGCAATAATAGGTTTTTTGCCTTGAGCCAGTTCACAGACCGCACTGATTAACTCTTTTTTCTCGTTAAAATTTTGTGCAACAAACTCCCCATTGGACCCCAAAACAACAATTCCTGTCAATTTTGAATTCAGCCAAAACTCCATATTTTTGGCAAGCTGGTCATATGCAATTTCATCATCTAAAAAAGGGGTAGCAATTGGGGCATATATTCCGTGTAATTTCATTTTGTGCTTCACTCCCTGTTTCCAAAATTATACCTGCCTCCAGCAAAATTCACTGTTACCAGGCCCAACTCCAAAGCCAATTAAAGGCTACTTGTTCAATAGTTTCCCAGGGGGTTTTTATTAGATCCTCATCGCCGACTATATTTCCCAGTTCGCTTTTTTTAGTTTCCCAAGAAGTTAAATATCCCCTGGGCACAAAAACATTGTCTGTTTTTGGCAGTGATTTGGGCTTGGGCTTAAAGCTCTTATCATACCAACCATATTTCAAAATGGCATCGGTCATAGCACGATAATTTGCCGGTTTTGTTTCATAGGGCACCAAGCAAGCACCGCTTAGGATATATCCCCCGCCGTTTCCTACTGTCTTACATAATAGCTTAACTCGTTCTTCTACCTCCGAAGGGTTGCCCAAAATAAACATTTCGTTAGGAATTCCTCCGGCGATGCAATGATGAAAGCCTATCTCCTCCTTTGCTTGAAAAATATCGCTGCGATCATCAATATCACATACCAATGTTCCCTTTGGAAGCTCCAGTAAATGGTGCCAATGCTTACTCCAATCTCCCTCCAATAAAATCCTTACCTTGTAACCCGAAGAAATCAGGATTTCCAAAATCCTTTTAAAAGACGGCCAATAAAAGGTCTCAAATTGTTTAGGAGATAGAAAGCAAGGCTTATGAGTAGGAACCACTATGGGAACCTTTTTGTCGGGATCAGCATTTCCTAAAGCAAAGTTAGCCATAATGGGAGCGAGTACTTCGCAAGCCTCTACAACCTTATCCGGTTGCCTGTAGGTATCAACCAAAGCACCTTTAAGTCCCCTTAAGGCATTTGAAAGCACATCAAAGGGTGCTATAAATCCTCCCAAACCCGCCTGTGGGATACCGCATTGAACCTCTAATTGATAATTACGGTTTTTTAAAATTTCATTCCTCATGCCTTGAGCCAACCCGGCCTTAAGCAAGGCAAAATGAGATCTGCTGGAACCCCTTTCCATTTCGGAAAACAGACGGGGAATGAGTCTTTCCAACATAAAGGTCGCCGGGTTTTCGATTAAGGCGTCATACTCATCAGCCTTCATATATTCCTTTTCCATAAACTGAAACTGCCCGGTTACAGGTAATTCCCTTCCGGGAAGCGTATAGGTATTAAGGCCAATTACATCACACATAGGCCCCCAAATACGATTGCTGCGTAAAACATCTGTTTCAGGAAAATCCCTTATAAATGCTATTTCAGCCTCAATTAGATTCCGGGGGTTGTAAATATTTTGCTGATGGTTTGACCCGGAATAAATTTCCGCAAGATAATTCATTGGGGGTGCAATAGGAATGCGATCACTGGTTTCTAAATTCATGGCGGCTTGGTAGCGTCCCAAGCGTTCATCATAAATTTGCTGCATATCCATTAAGCTTATTGCCTCCTTTTTATTTTCTTTATGGGGTTTATTTCTTATCAGCCGCCAGCTCGCCCCCTTGAGAAAAATTTGTTTTGGGCACATCTTTAATGATAATAGTTACATTGTTCTCCGAAATTTCCAAAGAATCCGAAACGCTTTTTGTAACCAGCTTTACTAGCTTACGTTTCTGCTCAATTGTTCTTCCTTCCAACATGTTAATTTGAATAAATGGCTTAATCACACCTCCAAGGTTATTTGTTATTAGACACTGTTTTTTAATCAAGGGAAGAAAATTCTCTCCCTTTACTTTCTGTCATCAAAGGAATTGCCATAATCATTAATATGATGGCAAAAACCCCTGTGGATATTCCAAAGAACAAGCTATTACTCGTTACAGCCAGCAAACCGACAATCAATGGACCCAAGCTGGCTACGCCCCTCCCTACACCATAAGCAAAACTGGAGCCCGCAGCCCTAGCACGGGTAGGAAATATTTCGCTGAACCACACCCCAAATATGCCGAAAAAGCCAAAACCAAAATTCATCAAACCATATGATAGCACAAACAGCAAAATTGTTTGGTTGAAAATATTTACATATGCAAAAACAGCAAAGGCACATAGTAAAAAGGTGGCAAACATCATAAAGGTTTTCTTTCGTCCGAAAATATCAGACAAACCTCCGGCGGCTATATGAGATATAAAAGCAATTGCGGCACCCAGGTATAAAATATTATTTTTTGCCGTTTCTTCATATTTGATATTGATCGGCAGGCAATTTTACTTATAGGTGGAAATAAACGTGGTATTAAGCGTTTTTATGAAAAAATGATACCTTTAGCAGATGATCTCTATGATAAGATTTTATATTTAAGGAGGGAAAAAAATGAAAACAATAAAAAGAAAAAATGACTTTATTGATGAATTGACATCTACA
>CAZCQT010000057.1:7380-8444 GCA_964500905.1 uncultured Moorellales bacterium | reverse complement strand
GGAAAACGTTTTAAATCCAACACCCAGCTTTTAGACTATTTACAAGGAATAATTGATGCCGAAATATCCGGCGGGACTGCCACTGTTAAACAACTGGAACAAGGAGAGCCTATTGGCAACCCTGTCCGTATCAGACTAACCGGGGAAGATATGGATTCCCTAGAGCTTGCTGCTATCCAAGTAGAAAACCAGCTTGCCGAGATTAACGGGGCAGTTAATGTGGGCAACGATTTTAGTAAAAAGGCTTATGAATACCTGGTAAAAATAGATGTTGACAAAGCCATCCATTATGGGATTACCAAATATGATGTACAAAGGGACGTTAATACTGCCCTCAGTGGAAACCATGCCTCTGTATTCAGAAAGGCAAATAATGAATATAAAATTATTGTGAAAGGAAATATCTCCAGCAAGGAGGATTTGGAAAACCTGGGCATCAGTTCCGGCTTTGCAGGTCACAAAGTTATTTTAAAAGAAATTGCAGAAGTGGGACTAAAAAGCTGCATACCTAATATTAAAAGACATGAGAGGGAGAGAGAAATAACTGTCTTTAGCGATGTGAAATCAGGCTACAGCCCCGCTAAAATTGAACAGGAACTCAATAGTCGACTTAAAAACCTTGATCTTGAGGGAATCACCATCGGCTTTGACGGTGAAAAAGCAAAGATCGTGCAATATTTTGGTGACATAGGAATCCTTGCCATTTTCGCAGGCTTAGTAATTTTTTTAGTCCTGCTTTTTGAGTTTAAAAACTTTGCCCAACCTTTTGTAATCTTAATAGCCATACCCCTATCCTTTATTGGTGCTGTTTGGGCTCTTTTCGTAACCAGGATGCCCCTTTCCTTTACCAGTGTTTTAGGAATGGTAAGCCTAATGGGTATAGTGGTTAATAATGCAATTGTGCTTTTAGATTATATTAATACAGAAAGAAAAAAAGGTGTGTCTGTGGAAATTGCTTGCAAAACAGCAGCAGAAAAAAGGTTTAGACCCATTATACTTACCACAGTCACTACCATTGTGGCCTTAACACCTTTGATTCTTGGAGGGGACAGCTTATTTGCCCC
>CAZCQT010000057.1:0-7280 GCA_964500905.1 uncultured Moorellales bacterium | reverse complement strand
CTACCATTGTGGCCTTAACACCTTTGATTCTTGGAGGGGACAGCTTATTTGCCCCCATGGCCATTTCCCTGTTTGGAGGGCTATTAATATCCACCATGTTGACACTAATAGTAGTGCCCGTGGTCTATGCCGCAATTGAGGCTAGAGTTGAAAGGAATTATGAGGCTATCAAAAGGATGGTAAAAGGTCAATAAAAAATACCATTTAATTAATTTTAGTAAAACTGCCAATGTAGTAAACTTCCGGTCTTAATGTTATAATGATTAGTGGCTTAAAAGATAAACTTTGCTTTTGCCAAGAAAAAACTAGTAAGATCTTAGACATTATTAGTTTTCAAGGAGGAATAAGGATGGGCAGAACGGTAGGCACAACTGTTAGAGGAATCAGGGCTCCTATTGTAAAGGAAGGTGACAATTTAGTTCATATAGTGACAGAATCAGTTTTAAAAGCTATGGAATCGGAAGGTTTTTCTCTTAATCATCGAGATGTTATCGGTGTTACAGAATCCCTTTTGGCTAGGGCACAAGGAAACTATGCAACTACTGATAGTATCGCAGCTGCCATCGGGGAAAAATATTCAGATGAAATAGCTATTGTCTTCCCCATCCTCAGCAGAAACCGTTTTTCCCTTGTTCTGAAAGGAATTGCCAAAGCCTGTAAAAAAATTTATTTGCTTTTGAATTATCCATCGGATGAAGTTGGCAACTGCATAATGGATCTAGATACAATGGAAAAGCTGGAACTCAACCCCTACTTGGATGTTTTGAGCGAAGACAAGTATCGTGCACTTTTTGGCACCAAAGTGCTTCACCCTTTTACTGGTGTTGATTATATTCAAATGTATAAGGATTTGGCAGGAAATGCAGATATGGAAATTTTTCTTGCTAACGACCCAAAGGTCGTTTTAAATTTTACCAAAAATGTATTAGTAGCCAATGTCCACGAAAGACATAGAACTAAAAGGATTTTAAAAGAAGCAGGAGCGGAAATAGTCTATGGGCTAGATGAACTGCTCACAGAATCTATCAATGGTAGCGGCTATAACCCGGAATTTGGCCTCTTAGGATCCAATTCCGCTACTGAAAATTCAATTAAGCTCTTTCCCAGAAATTCTCTTGAAGCTGTATTGGCTATACAGGCCGCTTTTCAAGAAAAAACCGGCAAAAATGTTGAGGTAATGATTTATGGGGACGGAGCGTTCAAGGATCCCATGGGCAAGATCTGGGAACTGGCTGATCCCGTAGTATCCCCCGGTTTTACTCCGGGGCTTGAAGGAACCCCCAGTGAGGTGAAACTAAAATATATTGCAGATAATGATTTAAAGGGTTTGGAACCCTTTAAAATGAAAGCAGAGCTTCAAAAGCTGATTAAGGAAAAAGAAAAGTCAGGTCAATCTATGGGCACAACTCCCAGAAAAATAACTGATCTTTTGGGGAGCCTTTGCGATCTCACCAGCGGCAGCGGAGATAAGGGAACGCCCATTGTTCTGGTGCAAGGCTATTTTGATAACTTTGCCACAGAATAACGGCAAGGACACCGCAAGATATATTTAACAAATGCCGACGTAAAGAATAGAAGGGGAATTTATTATGAAAGCTGCCATCATAGGCGGTACAGGTATTTATTCAATTAGTGAGGACTTTATACCTACAAAGATAACCACTCCTTATGGGGAAGTGGTTGTTAATATTTTAACATTCCCGAAAAACAAAAAGGAGATTATCTTCCTGCCTCGTCACGGTATGAACCACAAATTGCCCCCTCACAAAATCAATTATCGTGCTAATATTTGGGCTTTAAAAGAATTGATGGTCACCCATGTTTTTGCCATCAACGCGGTAGGATCGTTAAACCCCCGGCAAAGACCAGGGCAGCTTGCTATTTTTACAGATTTTATTGATGCTACAAAAAATAGACCTGCTACATTTTTTGATGGGGAGACTGGTGTTATCCATACCAGCATGGCAGATCCCTATTGCTTTGAATTAAGACGTATCATTACGGAACAAAGCAAAACAAAGGGCCTACAATTTCACAAAAGTATTTACGTAGGCACAGAAGGGCCCCGTTTTGAAACTGCCGCAGAAATCGCTGTCTATCGGCAATGGGGAGCGGATTTAGTTGGTATGACAGGCGTTCCCGAAGTTGTCCTGGCTAAAGAATTAGGCCTTTGCTATGCCGGAATTGGCATTATTACTAATTGGGCCACCGGTATTGCTCATGACCACCAAAGGGATGAAATAATCAGCACAGTAGAAGAAAATAGGAGGGTACTGACCGAGTTCCTTTTTGAATTAACTCAAGCCAAAGATTTAAATCAAAAAAATTGTCACTGTAAAAATGCTACAATGATTATGTAAAAACCCTGCAAATAACTAAAATATAATCTTTACTCAAAACGGTCTGATAAGCAAAAGGCTAATATCAGACCGTTTTTTTATGATGTTAGTATTTTAATTTAAAAGAGGCTTTTCATAACGACAATTAAGTTTAACCAACTGAACCATGTTTTTTGACAGCCTCTCAGACTGCCCCGTTTAAATCCTTAACACTTTTAACCAGGTTTCTTGGTGTATCAACATCATTGCCTTTGGCTAAAGCAGTTTTGTAGGCCAATAATTGGAGTGGAGCCGCACCTAATAAAGGGGTAAATTCCGGCAAAACGGATGGTAGATTTAATTGTGCATAGCACAGCCCATTTAAAGCCTCACCGATATCCATCGTTATCCCCATAATCAATGCACCCCTGGAGTGCAATTCCAAAAGAACATCCGCCGTTTCTCTAGCAAAGTTGGGTTGAGTAGCTAAAATAATAACAGGGCTACCTGTCTCAATTAAAGCAACAGGTCCATGCCTAAATTCCCCGGCAGGATAAGCCTCGGCATGTATATAAGAGGTTTCCTTAAGCTTTAGAGAACCCTCCATAGCCAATACAGCATCCAGGCCTCTGCCCAAGAAAAAAACATTATTACTTTCCTTTAGGATTGCTATTATAGATGCTAATTTTTCTTCTTCCCGGAGAACTTGCTTAAGCAAATCCGGCATTTTATTTAGATTTGATAAATACCAAGAGGCTCCGCTTACACCTAATTTCCCCTTATCAATGGCAATTTGAATACCCAAAAGGTAAAGTACAGCCAACTGAGCTAAATAGGCCTTGGTCGATGCGATTGATACTTCCCTTCCCGCTCTGGTATAAAGCACATGATCCGCTTCCTTCGAAACGGTGCTACCCTCCACATTGGTTATGGCCAAAACCTTTCCACCCCTGCTTTTTGCTAGTCTGAGTGCAGCCAATGTATCACCGGTTTCACCCGACTGGCTGATTGCAATAACTAAAGTTTTTTGATCAATAAATGGATCCGTAAAACGAAATTCGGATGCTAATTCGGCGTGGACAGGAATTCTCGCTGTTTTTTCAATAAAATATTTGCCCACCAAGCCGGCATGGTAGGCTGTACCACAACCTATTATGATGATTCTTTGCAAAAAACTATAATCAAAATCCCTGTAATTCTCACTTAACATAGCTTTTTCCAAGGAGAATATATCTTTACCGAAAATACTCTCCAATATCCCCGGTTGCTCCATAATTTCCTTCAACATAAAATGGGCATAGCCATTTTTATAATCTTCCCCCATTTTTCTCCCCCTTACACTTTCTGGAAATGTAGGGGCCCCCTTCTACCCGACTATCTTTGTCCCGAAAATTACTTTTCGGTTTTTAATAGTCTTTCCGGCCGTAGACAGCCGAGAGGTATCCGCCGAACAACTCGATAAACCCCTTCCTCGTCAACCTCTTTGAGAGGTTCAGGCGCTATCTTAATTACCAAAGGGCCCTTCCATAAGTAGACTGAATCGAACTTTTTTCATATGTCATTCTGAGACTTTCTTTTGTCATTCTAAGGCGGAGCCGAAGATATTTAACTTCAATGTCCGCTTAAAACCACCTCCTTTTAGTTACCGAACCTTCAAATTACCGGATAGATTCGATTAAAACAACCAAATCCTCCACAATTTCCTGCAATTCCTCATGATCCGGTCCCTCTCCCATTACTCTTATAAAAGGTTCTGTTCCCGAAGGTCTGACCAAAATGCGGCCCCTATTAATGAGTCTTTTTTGGGCCTGAGAAATACCCTCTCTCACTTTCGCATTTTGCAGAGCCTTAACTTTGTCTGCTACTGTTACATTAAGCATCACCTGAGGAAATTTTTGCATTTGATCACCTAAAACGGATAGGGGCTGCCCGCTATCTATCATAGCCTGTAAAATATTCAATGCTGTTACCAAACCATCTCCGGTGCTATTTTGGTTTAAAAAGATGATATGGCCGGACTGCTCTCCCCCTAATACAGCACCTGTTTCCAACATCTTTTCCAAAACATAACGGTCCCCTACTTTAGTTTCTATAACTTCAATCTTTGCCTGTTCCATTGCTCTATATAACCCCAAATTACTCATTACCGTTACCACTAATTTATTGCCCCGCAACTCATTTCGTTCCTTTAAGGCCAAAGCACAAATTACTAAAATTTGATCCCCATCTATTATTCGTCCCTTTTCATCTATGGCCAAAACCCGATCCGCATCTCCATCGTGAGCCAGACCTAAATGGGCCCGTTCTGATATAACTCTGGATTGCAAAGAGGTAAGATGAGTGGAACCGCAATTACAGTTAATATTAGTACCATCAGGATCAGAAAACAATGTAACAACCTCCGCACCCAGCTCCCCGAGCATTTTTGGTGCAATTTCGAAGGCAGCTCCATGAGAACAATCCAACACTATTTTCAACCCATTTAAGGAACCCTTAAAATGGCTTTTAACATGCTCTTTATAAAGCTCAGTTGCATTTTCAACTTCGTAAACCCGGCCCATCTCCCCGGCTATGGGATAGGGGAGTTTTTCTTGTAGATCTATTAAAGCCTCCAGTTCCAGTTCTGTTTCATCTGATAGTTTCATTCCTTGATCGCTAAAAAACTTAATTCCATTGTCGGGGAAGGGATTGTGGGAGGCAGAAATAACAACGCCCGCTGCCTTATCCAATACCTTTGTCAAGTAAGCCACTCCGGGGGTTGGTATTACACCCAACTTAAAAACGTCAACACCAACCGAGCATAATCCCGCAATCAAGGCGGATTCAAGCATATCGCCAGAAATACGAGTGTCCTTTCCTATGGTAATTCCCTTGCCGCTGCCTTTAACACTTAAAAGATATCCAGCAGCCCTGCCAAGTTTATATGTTAACTCCGCTGTCAGCTCCATATTAGCTATTCCGCGGATTCCATCTGTCCCAAATAATTTTGTCAACCTTTATCCTCCTTTTTACACTATTATTGCAATTCAACAATTACCTTAATTAAAGGTGAAATACCTAAAGAGGTGCCCTCCGGCAGCTCCAATTCTACTTCCGTCACTAAAATATCCTCTACCCCGGTTAAATCTATGGGCCTTGTATAAAGATAATCCAAATCCTGCAAAAGCTCCCAACGACCGTATACTTCCGCCAGCTCCGGCTGAACCACAATTTGTTTAATACTTTTGCCAGGTTCCGGCCCGACAAACACCGGCTTTAAGACAAAAGTCTTGGAAGGCAAATTCCTCAAAACGGGCACAAATATTTCCACTGTTGAGGGTTGAATTTTAACCCAATCCTGAAGCGAATTACCATCTTCATCATAAATTTTAAGGGGAACCCTTTCCAGATAGCTTTCACGTTGTTCTTTTAAGGATATATCCGCTACCACATCTGATACCTTATCCAAAATACTTTTCGGACCGGAAATTAAAACTTCAGTAGGGCTGACGGTAGGTTCCAAGGCCATATAATTATCAGGTATTTCACCACTTATTACGGGTCTCACAGGTATTTGAACTTGGGTAGTTTGATCAATTTTAATGGAAACCAAAGATGGATTAATATTAACAATTTCTATCCCCACAGGTAAACTGGCTTGCACAGGAACGACATTATTTCCTATCTCCGCATCCTTCAAGCTAACATAAGCCAAGTAATCTCTGGAAGTAAAATTATTTAAAACGGAGTCCCTTGCCTGCACTCTAATATTAACCGTTGCCGGTTTATTTTCTACCATCAAATCAGCAGAAAGATCCCGGGATTCAAGCGGAATCTCATATAATGCTTCCCTTACCGGGTTTTGGATTGTAGTTACCCACGCCCAAGCAGAAACAGCCAAAAGCAGAGATATAATTCGATACGGTAGATTGGTTCTTAAATGCTCCCACAATTTTTACCACCTCCGCCGCCAAAAATAGGTATTTTGTTCAACCGGTTTAATCAATAAAGTCTCTTCAAGAATCTCTCTTAATTTTTTCTCATCTAAAAACCGCAAAAGCTTGCCATCATGAGCAACTGATACTACGCCCGTTTCCTCAGAAACAACTATAGCCACTGCATCCGAGTTTTCTGACATACCCAAGGCCGCCCTATGACGGGTACCTAATTGTTTACTAAGATAGGGATTATCACTTAAGGGCAGGAAACAGCCCGCCGCAGCTACCCTGTCACCTCTTAAAATGGCTGCTCCATCATGCAAAGGTGTGTTTGGAACAAAAATATTTATTAATAACTCCGCAGAAACCACACTATCCATGGTAACCCCTGTTTCAATATAATCATTAATACCTGTTTCTTTTTCAATCACCACCAGGGCACCATATTGGAGCTTAACCAAAACTTGAGTAGCCCGTACAACCTCACTAATTAACCGAGACATATCCTCTTCTCCCAAAAAAGCCAAAGGCCTGGCAAAAAATTTACCCCTGCCAATTTGTTCAAGGGCCCTTCTTAACTCCGGCTGAAAAACGATGGGCAATGCCACTATTAATGCTAAACGGACCTGTTCCAAAATCCAACTAATGGTTCTGAGCTGCAAAATATTGACCAAAAAAGAAATTCCTAATAGAATACCTATCCCTTTTATTAGTTGTACTGCTCGGGTGCCCCGAATTAAAATGATTAAACGATAAAAAACAAAGGCTATAATGGCAATGTCAATAATCGCCCGAGCAATATCTAAAAAGCTATAGGAATATAGGATTTGAAAAAAGCCCAAAAGTATCACCTCTAGTAAATGGCTTTTGCCGCAAGATTAATAAGGCTTTAAAAACATTAGTATTAATAATTATATTTCTATTATAACAAGAAAAGAGAGTCTAGCCAATGAGGTTCAGCCATCTAAATATTATTTTAAATTTTTCTTTATTTAGTAATCTTTCCATATAAATGTGCTTTTTACCTTCTTTATTTGACAATCTA
>CAZCQT010000056.1:8113-8449 GCA_964500905.1 uncultured Moorellales bacterium | reverse complement strand
GTCTTCTCAGAATTTCTTCCGGTCCATATTCCATTACGATCACTTCAACCATGGCACTGCCCAGCTGTTTCATTTTTTCAAAAAGCCAAGGCGGGCAATGTCCGCCATGTAGAGGTACGTTTACGATTCCTGTCTGCATCTTTTTCCTCCTTTTCCTCTTAATTTTATCATAAACAAAGACGAATATGGCATCTTGGCTTAACTACCAATTAATTACAGTTACATATCTTTATTATTTCAGTTTTTGTTCAACATTCTTCCATTTTTAATTTCAATGTTTACAACAAAATTCCAACGAAGGGGGATGATTTTCCCGTTAATTACAGGCAACCTACG
>CAZCQT010000056.1:0-8103 GCA_964500905.1 uncultured Moorellales bacterium | reverse complement strand
GAAAAACCGCTATGTATTAAAGAAAAACTGATTGCTGTTTTGTATTTTTAATTCCTCAATTTCCACCCTACTTATTTGTCAATAAAACAGTCACAATTTCGCTATTGGTAGCAATCCTCATGGGCATTGCCCAAGTACCCACACCTGAGGTTACTACAACATGGGGACTGTTAGCATCCTTTTGATAATATCCATAGTCAACAGTAAATATGGCCTTTGTTATCAAATTAAAAGGAAAGATCTGCCCCTTGTGAGTGTGTCCGGCAAGTAACAAATCAATCTCTTGACCGTATTGCTCAATCTTAGAAGGAGTGTGATCTATAACCACGATAGGCAGCTTTGTGTCTAAGAAAGGTAAAATCTCCTTGATATCCTTTCTTTTCAGTTCACCAAACCCACCAATGGGAGATGGATCAACTCGTCCAAGCAATACCAACTGTTTATCAATAATTACGTATTCATCATTAAGAAGACTTATATTGCTTTTATCTAGGAAACGAAGCATCTCATTAAAGGTTTTTCCGCCATCATGGTTTCCCAAACAAGCATAAACACCATGTGCAGACTTGATGCTTTTTAACAGAGCTATAGCTTTATCCGGGTCAAGTATGGCATTATAATCGTCATTAAAAATATCTCCTGCTAAACAGACTAGATCCGGCTCCAAACTATTGATACCCTTAACTATACCTTCAAGACGTTTTTCGGAACCCACAGCACCCAGATGCAAATCACTGATCAGAGCTATTTTCATATCTTCTGCCAAGGGTGTTTTTTTTATTTGAATATCATAGGAAACATGTTTGATCTGATTGGCATTATAGGTACCGTAAGCGGCTATACCGGCCGTTAACAAAAGGACAATCAACGCCTGGTAATAACGAAAATTTTGTGGTATGGGTTTGGGAACTACCTTCACCATGCTTCCAAGTGATATTGCTAAATCTGCCAAAAGCAGGAGCATAAATAGATAAACAAAAATGCCCATCCAATATGAACCTATCCAATTCATTAATCCTTTAATGCCGGAGGGTAACGGTAACCTACCAAGTATTACGGATAAAACAATAACCAAGTATATTGCAGCATATATCTTTCCATTTATATACGGAAAAGGAAAACTAAGCCCTTGAAATATCCTGACACCGATATAATAGTTTGTTCCGCCGTAAAAAGATAACATGAACAAAATAAAGAAAATAGCACCAATAATATTCATCCCGACAACTCTTTTCCATCACAAGTTCAACAAGGAGGTGCTCCAGATTTAGCACCTTTGGTTTAGCGGTAGCCTTTGCTACCTGTTGAGGTTTGCTGCCTTATGGGTTATTTATATCATTTGCTATTTTTCATGTCAATGCAGCCAATTACAAGTATTGCCGCTAATTTACAAGACTACAATACATATTGGACAATAATATATTTAGGTCCCTTACTTGCAAACGTTAATATGGTTTTTTTAGGGCAGCAAAACTACCACAAAATTAATTGTCGAAACATTTTTCGCTAACGCTTGTTAAACTGTTTTTAACTATTACTTTCAAAACGGGTAAAACATTATTCTCATACCAGGGATTTTGTTTTAACCAACCATGATTTAAAGGTGATGGATGAACCAATGGTAAATATTTCGGCAAATACTGCTGAAAATTTCTTACCGTTTCTGTTAAGTTTTTTCCGCATCGTTTACCCAGATAATACTTTTGAGCACAATTACCAATAAGAAGCACCGTTTCAACATTTGGCATTTCTTCTAATAACCGAGGATGCCATTTCTCTGCAAATCCTTTGCGTGGCAATACATCACCGGTTTTAGCTTTTCCGGGATAATAAAAATCCATAGACAATTGAGCGATAAAATCTGTCTTATAAAAAATTTCTTTTGATACCCCCATCCATTCTCGTAGACGATCCCCGCTTAAATCATTCCAAAACAAACGGGTTTCTTCCGCCTTTCTCCCCGGTGCCTGTCCAATTATAACTACGCGAGCGTCTTTCGAAGCTTTAAATAGAGGCGGTATTCCCTTTTCTGTATAGAAACTATTCATTGTATCAGTCATTATTTCTTGTTCAATTTTTTTGAAAATTGTCATTTTATGTACCTCATTTTTTCAAAACTTATTTCACCGTCAACCAATTTTTTTGATGTTATGATATTTGATCTCGCCTTTATATATTTTAAGTGGTTATCCCAAAAAAACGCTAGAAACGCCCTTAGAAAAAAACATTCCTAATGCCTTTTTTGAAAAATCAAAGGGAAAAAATATTTCAGAATTATAGAATCCCCATTAACATCAATCAAAACAACCAAAAACCTGCTATCCTGAGTAGGAAAGCCTTGTAGCGGCGGCTATTGCCGACATATCACCTTAGATGACGATAGTTAAAAATCCTTACTAGCTGTTCATATAATTCCTTATCCGCTATCTGTAGTTCCATAATTGTCTCAAATGGTCTTACATTTTCCATGCCGGTAAATAACCATTTATCCCCTAGTTTGACCATTTCCACTTCTAAAATCACCGGTACAAAGCCAAAATGGAAACGGACTCCAACGATGGTAGCATTAATTTGATTTTCAGTTGAAATCGCACTTAGCACACCAAAAGAGGGATCATAGTAGTGACCCATGGCTAAAAAATCATACCAGCCGGGGCTCTTTCTTATTTTTTCAGTAAAATGACTAAGGGCATTTTCATATTCCTCTACAAATCTTGGCTCCAACTGGGAAAGATCCGGTGGGCCTCCTGCATTCCTCATATAAACCACACGCAAGGGGTAGTCAATAGAGTCCCTGTTGATGTCCTTCATTTCCTCATAGCTATAAAAATTATTTTCCTGCCAATCTTTTTCTATCTCGGCTTTTTCTATTTCGGTTAATTCCATCCGGGGTATATCGCTAGTAAAAAGGTGGGCTGAATCAGCGGGTCGTTTTAGCCCCGCCATTAGATTACCGTATCCCTTAGAGATTGCTTCTTCCGGAATTTCCACAATAGGAGGGCCCTGGTCTTTTTGCCAATCTACGGAATCAAGGAGTTGGTGGCCGCCCTCAGGGCTTATCTGTCCTAAGTTTATTACATCTTCCTCCGGGATGTACTCAAAATAGCTAAGGGGTTCAGTTACTAATGGCCTAATTCCTTGCTCATCGGTATAGCCCTTGGATAATGTAGCTAAATATTTAGTAAGAGTGCTTGTCGGTTCTTCCATTAAATTTTCGCCGAAATTTGTTTGCCATTGAACAATAAAGATTCCGTTAACTTCGCTAAAAAAGATAAGCTGTTCCTCGGTTTGTACATAGTACTGCAGACATTCACCCTCCGGAAAATAATAGATGGCTGGTTTGTCCGGCTCAGGCAACCCCATTTTTAAATCATACTGGATATTTATCTTTGGGGCTAAAAGGGCAACCCTACGGGCCCCAGCTAAATCGCCTTGGATAAGGTGGGATTGTATCTGATCAAAATAACGCTGTTTATCTTTGATTTCTATGTAATTGTTTTTTTGTACCCAGTTTATTTCCAACCCCAGGGCCTCGGCCACAAATCTTATTGGCACCATTATCCTTCCATTCATAGAACTGGCGGCTACATCCAGTTCAACAGGCTGGTCACTTATATAGGCCGTCTTTCCACCAACCGCAACTTCGATAGAATCGTGTTCACCAAACACATAAGCAACCTGTGCACTGGGACTCCAATCCACCCTAAAACCCATTTCCTCCGAGACGGCTCTTAGTGGTATTAAAACCCTTCCGTTTTCCACCAAAGGCTCCACATCGGTTTTTAATTTATTCCCATCAAAAAAGATATTAATAACCCCGGTTATTTCTGCCCTCGCGGAATAAACAGTCATAACAGGGTAGAGAATCATCATCATTATCACCGTAACAATTATAAACGATAACCTTTTCACTTTAATGGCCCCCTTTTAGTATTTGCCTCCTTTTCTTAATTCCCTTCTCCCCCTTTTTCTCCTTCCGATTGCCACCGGTTTTTCTAAATACAAAAGACAATCTTCTTGTGTTCTTCCTAAAGCAGCCCACCCCAGCCCTTTATCTGCTGATGGAGGGTTTTTTGGCAGGAAACCCTTTTCTAGAGCTAATAATTTTTTAATTTCCCAAGATAAAACACCTGTTAATTGGCAGGTTGACAACATAAACCAGTGATTCGCAGCTATCCGGCAAAAAAACTAAATAGGCCAAAACCGAATTGCCTAGTGCCAGCGAAAATATTTGATTAAGATTTTAATCCCAACACTAATGCACCAGCAACCGTCCCCAGTGCATCAGTGCATCCATGCTCGGCAAATAAAAGCCGAAGCACCGCCCGTTAACAATTTGTTGGGCTATGCTTCGGCCAAAAGGCCTGTATTGTTGCTAAGCGGGATAATGTTTTGAATACCAAACCATCATCGCCATTGCTTCACTGAGTAGCTTACCCCTAATCATTTTCCCTGCTTATCTTCCATAGCACCCCGGATTTTGGGATTGCATTAGGGGCCATATCGGCAAACTCCCAAACACCGAAATCCAGTACATAGAGTGATTCTCCTTCCTGATCAAATTTCACATCAATGGTCCTTTTTAACCCATCACCCCGGCGCCCCGCTCTGGCCTTATCCTTGGTTTTTACAAACCAATCATAACTGCCTGTCTTTGGATCCACAACCAATACACCGCTGGGGGCCTGCTCCTTTGTATCCTGTGTTAATGGCTGCCCATCACCGAATGCCGCCACGAATATCCCCTTAATAGGAAATCCCTCAGGAGCAAAAGCGATTTTCATGGGGGAATAATGGGGGGATAATGTGGCCAGTGGTGCCGCTACTTCGGGCGGATCCTTGATTATCGGGTTCAGATTTATGCCTCGCTCAGAGGTAAAGCTTTTATCCGTCAAGGAGGTAGTCCCGGCATAATCCGGCCACCCATACCAGGCACCCTCCTCCAATTTTACAATCCAGTCCGGAGAATCTTTAGAGGCTCTAACCCCTCTATCATCATACCCTAGTACACTGGCATAAATATTTCCTTCCTGATCCTGTGTCAGTCCATAGGGATTACGGAGTCCATCCGCATAAATGGAAAGGGTACCGTCTTCCATATCAAGGCGGTAGACAGCCGCACTGGCAGGAATTTTACCCTCCACCTTTTCACCGGGCTCTCTAGTTTGGCCAAATGGTGCAAAGGCTCCGGTTGTTTTCTGGGCGGTGGGATCTGTACTTTTAAGATCAAGGGAGGTATAGTTCTCCCCCGTTAAAGTAAAGTCCCTGGATGGAATATCATGAAAATCCGGGTAGCGATCAGCCCAAGCATAAACAAAATTATCTGAGCCTACTACCCCTGCATTAGTCGCTGAGCCTTGACCAAAATAAATTGCACCGTCGGGACCAAATAAAAGATCCCCGTTGGGGTGATCACCCAAAGATGGCAGGTTTGAAACCAGGTCTTTTCGCTTACCTGTTTTTATTTCCAACTCTGTTATATACCCTTTGTGAGAAACGTAGAGATTGCCGTCCCTATATGCCAACCCGCTAATTGGTCCTTCAAACTTATCGGCAACCTTCTTTAATTTACCTCCTTCATCTACCCTCAGTATTTTAGCTTCCGTAGTTTTTGGGCCATAACTATGGCCGGATTCCGCAACATAGATAGTACCTTCCTCGTCCATAGCTATGCTTGTGGGATAAGTAAAAC
The DNA here is from genome assembly GCA_964500905.1 of uncultured Moorellales bacterium. Lineage (GTDB taxonomy): Bacteria > Bacillota > DULZ01 > DULZ01 > DULZ01 > JBBAFB01. Next base: position 2,411 of record CAZCQT010000056.1, on the reverse strand, counting down.
CCTTGGCAACTACCTCAGCCTTGTAACCTTGGGGCAAATCCAAATCCTCAGGGTTTGTGCTGATTGCCCACCTGAGAAGAAATGGGGTTGCAATAAGGGCCCGAAGAACCAAACCAACACCATAGCCCAGGCTTATCATGGATTTTTTTGCTGTAAACGCGCGGTAAATAAAGGCCAGGGATATACCGTAAACCAAAAAAACAACTAGCGTAAAAATATGGTCCCCCGGGCTGTTTAAAGAAGGTGGAAAGCCCAGCATTATGGGCACAAGGGTTAAAACCCCTCCCACCCAGAAAGCGACTCCCAAGGCAGATCCGGCCAGAACCCTTTGCAGGATATTTAACTGCCGCTCCCTTACTAAAGCACTGTAGATTAACCCGCCTACAATACCAAAAGCTGCAGCAACTATAGCTCCATTAGTGAGATCCACCTTTGTCCAAATAAGACCAAGAGCAGGCAATAACCAAATCCCCCAAAAAGCGAAAATTAAAATTAGGCCGGCAATCAAACCCGAAGCAAGGCCCCTAAAAAGAAAATTCCCCATAAACGGACAACATCCCCTTTCATTTTCGATTGGTAGGGTTAGTTTGTCCTTTTATACCATATTAATGCGTAAAGGAACACAAGGGCAGAACACAAGGGGACGGTCCTATCGTGCAAATGGACTATTAAATAGAAACCCCCCTTACTATACCTATGGAAATCCCTGTTAATCTTGATATTTGTCTTATGGAAAGTCCTGCTTTTCTGCACGACTTAATCACTCTTTCTCTCTTTTCTTTATCAAAATCCATTACTTCACTTGGATTATTTGAATTGGCTATATTTTTTATTATTTCTCTTGCTTCTGAATCATTTAATCTTAAGCCTTTATCGTAATCTAAGCATAAGTCTTGGTTATCTTTAGAATTATATTCTTTAAATAATTCTATGGCTTTCTCCCTATTGGTAGAAAGCATATCAAGGCAAATGTCCGTGTTGCAAATATTTGGTTTCCCTATGTATTCACTATAGCTGGACCATTTATAATCTTCTATTTTTTCTGCTATCCCGGCTTTCAATGGATTCTGGTGAATATAACGAACAGCCGTTAGGAAATACTCATCATTTTCTACTATTTCACTTTTGTATCTTCCTTGAAATAGATGCCCTCGTCTTTCATACTTCCAGTTATACCAATAAACAAAGCTGGCACCTATTGTTTGAAAGATCTTGCCCAGTTCTTCTGATCCTTCTTTCATGAGCAAATGAATATGATTATCCATAAGGCAATAAGCATAGATGATATATTCTAGTTTGTCTTGATAGTCTTTTAATGTTTGAAGATATTTTTGAAAGTCTTCTTCATCTTCAAATATCGTATGATGATTTATTCCCCTTAACATCACATGATAAATCCCACTACGACTTTTTTTTCTAGCTTCCCTAGCCATAACATCACCTCTGCTTTATTATATATCCTTTGCAGCATTTACACAATGGGCCCGTCCCCATGTGTTTTTGTTTTTCTTTACACAATGGGCCCGTCCCCATGTGTTTTCCATGTGTTTTTTAGTGTGCATACAAAAAAAGAAAACCCGCCTTTACAAAAAGACAGGTTCTCTTTTGCTTACTGCTACCTTGCGATCCTTTCTGTAAAACGACTTAAAATAGCAGCTACTTGGGCCCTTGTAGCATTACCTGCTGGTATTAGGCTATTACCATCACCCTGTATCAGGCCTTCTGCATTTGCCCAAGACATGGCATCCACTGCCCAGGAAGAAACGCTATCGCTGAACTTGGATAAATCCGCCTTGGCTAATGTGTCATAAACTTTAAACCTGGCATAATTCATCAGTATAACTGCCAGCTGCTCTCGGGTGATTGAATCCTCCGGCCCGAATATATCGTTGCCGTAGCCGCTTACTATATTGTTCTCTGATGCCCAAGCTACTGCATTTGCATAGTATTTATCTGCCGTAACATCACTAAACAGACTTGTGTCTGCCAGTGGCGTACCTTCTAATCTGTGAAGTATGGTTACTATCATTCCTCTTGTAGTCATGCCATCAGGATTGAATGTGTTGTACCCTGTTCCATTCATTAAATCATTTTCATAGACATATTTTACTGCTTCATAGTACCAACTGTCTTCCTTGACATCTGCAAAGGGGTTAACCCATTTGACTTCGGTTGTATCTTTTCCTATAACATAAAGGGAAAGATGGTTTAAGGTAAAGCTTACCATTCCATTTTTATAGCTTGCCACTAATTTTTCTAATTCTCCTTTGTCATTCAGATACCACACCGATACGGGCAGTTCTCCCTTTCTTTTAGGGAACCGCGATGATGGTGTATCATACGGACCGGAAAAGGGAAGACTATGCCGGATAAACATCATGAGCCGACAGTTGAAGATATGGAACTGGCGG